>JAITPK010000016.1 GCA_031289475.1 Mycoplasmataceae bacterium
TGTATTTGAGCGTTACAAAAAATGGGTTATGAAACTATTATTGTTAACTCAAACCCAGAAACCGTTAGTACAGACTTTGACATTGCTGACAAACTTTATTTTGAACCACTTACTAAAGAGGATCTACAAAATATCATCGCATTAGAAAAACCAGATGGTGCTATTGTCCAATTCGGTGGGCAAACCGCCATCAAATTAGCTAAGCATATTTCTAATATGGGTGTCAAGATTTTAGGCACTAGTGAAAGGAATATGGACCGCGCTGAAGATCGTAAGGAATTTAATGAAGCATTGCGAAAATGTCGTATTCCTCAACCAGCAGGTTCCACAATCTTCACCACCGATGAAGCGATTGAAGTTGCCAATCGTCTTGGTTATCCAGTATTAGTCCGTCCATCATATGTCTTAGGTGGTCAAGGTATGGCTATTGCTTATGATGATGAATCAATTACCAAATATGTTAACCAAATTAACAAAGTTAAGCAAAAACACGCCATCCTTGTCGACAAATATATTATGGGGCGTGAATGTGAAGTCGATGCCATTTGTGATGGACACGATATTTTAATTCCTGGTATTATGGAGCACTTGGAACGTTCTGGTGTCCATTCTGGTGATAGCATTTCTGTCTATCCATCACAAACTATTTATAAAGAACATATTGAAACCATTTGTCAATATACAAAACGAATTGCTTTGGAATTAAATGTAATTGGTGTTTTAAATATCCAATTCATTATTTCTTCTGACCGGGTATTCATTATTGAAGTTAACCCAAGATCATCAAGAACAGTCCCTTACATTAGTAAAGTTACTAATTTACCAGTCATTGATATTGCTACTAATGTTATTTTTGGTAAGAAGTTATCAACAATGTCTTATGGAACCGGTTTATATAAAGAATCAAAATATATTGCCGTTAAGCTACCAGTCTTCTCATTTGAAAAAATTAAAGGTAGTGAGACATCTTTAGGCCCTGAAATGAAGTCGACTGGTGAAGTGTTAGGTGTTGATAAATCATTCCCAGCAGCGCTATTGAAGGCTTTTATCGCTGGTGGCATCAACATTCCCCAAAGTGGTAGTTTGCTCGTGACGGTGCGTGAAAAAGACTATCAGGAGCTATTGCCGATTATCAAACACTACCAAGATTTAAACTTCAAGATCTATGCCACTCCAGGAACTGGTCGATTCTTATCATCTCATGGTATACGTTTAACTACCGTAGAAAAGATTTGAGAAGGTGATCATAGTATTATTGACTTAATTCAATCCGGTAAAGTAAACATGGTTATTAATACACCAACTACTCTAGCGAAGAATTCCAACACCGATGGTTTTAGAATTCGTCGTTTGGCAGTGGAATGTAAAATCCCTTGCTTTACATCATTAGATACAGCTGAAGCATTGGTTAATGCAATTAAAAATGGTAATTCTGAAAAAGATTTAAAACCGGTTGATATCACTAAGATTTAAATTATTAGCGAAGATTATTGCGTTTGAATATTGCACTGTGTTCTTCTAAAGTAGTTTCAACATTTGTAAGACGAGCCAAAATTTCTGTTAGCAAATCCTTTGTGGTAGGTGATTTTGGTTTTTTTAGAACATCGTCTGTTTTTTTATTTTTAAATAAATCAATAGTTACATTATCGCCAACTTTAATTGGACTATGATCTGATTTGATAACTTTAAACTTTTTCACTCATATATTATACAACACGGCATTAAAAACAAAAAGCACCGGTAATTACTCCGGCGCTTTCTGCTTCATGGTTAGCAATGTTAGACAATTACTTTTTGCAATCTTTGTGTTGTTTTCGTAAAGAAGTGATTTTATATAACAGCTTTTGGTCACACTGGGTATCGTTTTTGACAACCAGATAGAGTAGTTCTCTTATAAGAATCCCATCGGTCATGGTTTACAACTTATTATTTGTTTTGACTGTTACAACCTGTAACATTCATCGCAATTTTACATCGTAAACCGTGTACTACAAACACCATTTAGGATCACAAGCTGCTTTCATACAACCTGCTAATAGTAATCTAACATATAAATTACCAAATTGCAAACAAATTTTTATACATTAATATATTAATGTAGATTTTTAGATAATTAAGCTTCTGATGGTCAATTGCTGAAATTAGGGTATAGCGATTCTAATATTGAACCTTTAATTGGGCCACCAATGCATTCATAGGTTGACACATTGGCTTTCCCACCAGGAAGAAATTTTGATATTGCTTCCACATTGTCTCCTGTGGCAGAACCCAACACTATCATGTCAGCGTATTCACTAGGAGAAGAATCTGGCACTTCTAAAGTTCCTACCTTATAAATGCTTAATTTTTTTAAAGATTTCATTGAAAATTCACTTGTAGAATTATCTGCTAAATTAAGTGTTGAAGTAACATTAAATTCAATTTCATTGTTCGAAAAACGTGTTACTCAAATGGAAATACCAGTAATTGAATTCACCTGACCAAGAGCATTCACCACGCTAAGATAACTAGTAAACCCTGAAGATACAGCATAAAATGCAGTATTTACATTCATTGTTTCATTAATTTTTTCATTTAATTTACTAGCCGTTATGTCTTTACAATCGTACTTTTCTTCACATTGACCCTTCTTTAGAAAAGAATCAGGGCCAGTGGCCACCATTCAACTTTGTAACGTTTCAAATGTTATCCCACCAGGGACATTTATAGCCACCGTTTCTTTAGTTCCGCAGCTTGTGGAAACAAATGGGATTGTAGCTAAAGCGCCCCCCCCTATTAAACTTGCTGTAATAATTGATAATGTTTTTAATCTTTTTTTCATATTTTTCTCTCCTATTTATTTCTCGTATTGTGTTTTTACACGACGTAATTGATCAACAATTTTGTCGGCAGCATTATTAATTGAAGTCAAAACATCATGTGCATTGGCCTCAGCTCTCAATGTGCCTTTCTTAACAACTGAAACATTGATTCTTGTTGTATATGATTGGTTCTTTGCATAATAAGCAATCTCGGCTTTTACTTCAGGCATTACAAAGCGAAAATCCTCAAAACGAGCAATCTTACTTTCTAAATGTGAAGCCACAGCAGCGGATTTGGTACAGTCTTTTCAACGAATGGTATATGTCATGAATTATTTTCCTTTAGTATAACATTTCTTTTTTAAGATCTTTAGCTTTAGTTGGGCTAACAAATTCTTCCACAACCTTAAAAGCAAAGTCACTAGCAATACCAGGACCGGCTCCAGTGATGAAGTTTTTAGAAATTACAATATCGTTTTTCACATAGTTTTTTTCGAATTTACCAGCAGCGACGCCTGGATAACTTGTGACTTTAACGTTAGCATCTAAAATGCCTCAATCAGCAAAACAAGCTGGTGCAGCACATAGAGCCATAAAAGTAATCTTGGGATTTTTATATTCTTTTTGTGCAAAAGCTACTAATTTAGGTGCAATTTCGTGACTGAATCTAGTATATCCCGCTCCGCCCGGCAAATAAATCGCATTGTATTTGCTAAGGTTTTCCTTTGACAATATTTCATCACAAGAAACTTTAACACCGTGAGCTAAAATAACATTTTTCTTTTTTTCAACAGAGATTAATTTAACAATTAACCCTGCCCTTCTTCATATATCGACTGGAACAACAAGTTCCATATCTTCAGTTTGATTCGCAACCATTACAGCAACTTTTAGCATATTAAATAAATCCCTCTAATCTAATTATCGTTGAAATACGAAAAAATAGCAAATGTGTTGTTCCACTTCGCTATTTTTTCAATATGATTGTTGTTAATTAAACGTTCATTTTAAGACTTACATCTTTTTTATCTTCATCGCTTGCAGCAAATAAACTGAAGCTGTGAAGTTTTTGTGAAGCAGCGACTACGTTGCTTGGTCATGCTTGAATCTCTTGGTTAAAGTTTAAAGCAGTGGCGTTGTAAAGACGACGTGAAGCAGCGATTTCTCTTTCAATGTAGTCTGCAGATTGCATTAAATCACGAATGGTGTCGGTTGTTTTCAAGTTAGGGTAGTTTTCAAAAGTTGCAAGAATCCCACGAGCTGCAGAATCAAGTTTTCCAACAGTTTTCGCATCAGCTGGATTAAAATGGTTAACATTACGTAAACTAGTAATATCAGTTAATAAACCTTTTTCAAATTTAATAGATGTTTGTGTAGCATCTACTAATTTAGTCAGTGTATCACATCTTTTCTTAAGTTGAATATCAATGCCACTAGCAGCTTCGTTGATTTTTTCTTGTGTCGTTCTAAATCAGTTGCCTTTTTTAATTTTCCAAGCCAACATACAAATACCTGGAATAATGGCTAACAATCAAAGAAAAACAAATAAAAATCAAAATCCTGCTTTAGCACCAGAAGTTACTTCAGCATTCCTCTCACGATTGACAACATTAGGATCAAATCCTTCTTTATTTGTTTCATCTTTTTCTTTAGTATCTAATAACATATTTTCCTCTTTGAATAATTAATTGGTAGATTATATATTTACTATATGCTTTTTGTAATTTTATCTAAAAACTCTTTGTAAGTATCTTTGTCAACAGTTGATTTTGTGCCGCTTAATAATGTCGTTGATATATTGCCCACTTTAGCAAATGCCGAAGCTCCCATAGATTTAAAGTATTTCAATCATGGGTTATTTTCCGTTACGTTCGTGTTAAGACTAACATCACGATTAACTTTTGGCACATATGAGTTCACAACATATTTTGATTGTTGCACTGGTAAATAATCAATCACGATGATTGGCACGCTCGTTGGTCCAGCTTGTGGATGCATCACTACTTTCACTACCGTTCTTGTTCTGGTGTCGTAACCGTGCGCAATCACTTGATTGATCTCATATAAACTATTTTCAAAGACACGTTTAGTTTTTAAAATGTTTTGTGTTTTAGAACTAGGGTGGGCAAAGACTTCTGGGTTAAATGATGCATTTGCGGCACTTTCTGTTTCCATATGTGACATTAAATTAACTAGTTTCTTCTCAAATGGTGGTTGGTGATATTCGTATTGTTGATACAAAGGAATGGTAAGAATAGGTGCAAACATAAAATAAATATTGGAAAAGAAATCTTGATTAAATGTGTAAAAATCATCTTTGATGGTCTCGTAATCAAAGAATGGTAGATAACGATCAAAATTGTAATTCATATTAATTTGTTCAAAACTTGGTGATGAAATAATATTTAACGTTTTATGCTTATTGAACGAATAGTCATTTTTTACTTTCATTAACTTAATCATTTCTTCTTGAGCAAGTGGTGAAAAAAGCGTTCGAAATTGTGTTTCATTGTCACGATCGCAAGGAAATAATTTATCAAACTCTGGGTTGTCCATTGGTTCCATGTCTTTATTTTTTTCAAAATATTTTTCAGCTTTTTTCTCATTTTTAAATTGAGTAATGTTTTCAAAGCTTAAATCATTAGCAGCGTTTGATTTAAAAAATAATTTAGTTTCGTTTCAGTACATCGGTGCCGGATTAGTTGTGGTTGCTGTTATTACCACTGGTCTCATTGATGTTTGCGAACGTCCATTAACATAAGTCGTAACTGATACCATTCGTGTTACTGATCCAGTATATACATGATCATAGAGTTTGGTGTTTTTTGTTCGTAAAACAATAAAAGGATTAGTTTTCACATTACCTGATAAACAATAAAGCACGGTGGAATTTACATCGTTTTGTAACCACAATGTTCAGTTTAAATAATCTGCTTCTGAAAAATAATCGTCAAAATGAATTAGTGGATAAGTTTTTTCAAAAATATCAAACACCATATTGCTATTAAAATGGGTTTTAAAATCAGCTAATTGCATTAAAGCAGTTTGATATTCTTTGGCTCGTTCTGCTTGTAAATCTGTCAATATTTTTTCTTCACGCTTATATTTATTTTTAACTAATCAACTTAACCCAAACAATAACCCACCAAGCACAATTCCACCGACGCCACCGCCAATATAAGCTACGCTTGGTAAAAAATAATTCAATGCCCCCATAACAACGAAAAGGATACCAACACATAATAAAATAATGCCGATTACCCTCATGGCAATCATCCCACCTCGAGCAGCATTTGCCGATTTCGTAGTTTTATTAATTTTCTTATCTAAAGCATTAATAGCATCAGCAGTTTCGCGGTTTGCACCAATATTTATCTTAGATTGTTTAAGAATTTGATTTTGAAAACAATCATCAATATTTTTCTCATCAAGCGTTTTTAGTGAATCGTTGAAATAATCAACTACATGCAGTGTCTCGTTATTAAACATAATCATAGATTATATTAACAATTATGTTAATTGAGGTTATACAGATATTTAGCGAAATAGCAACACTAAAGTAAAACATTGAAAACTAATTAAATGACAAAACTCATTTTTAATAAAATATATACCATAAGCAAAAAATACAACTCAAGTTTCTTGGAACAGACATTCTGGAAATAACCCATTAGGTTTTTAATCTAAAAAATGTGGGGTAGATTCAAAGCAACCCTTCAACCTACTTATGAATCTTTTAATGATCGTAATGTGAAATTCTTCATGAAATTGCATCTAGTCAAGATTTCGAGGTATTTGGACAATGTCCACTTGCTGTATAGGATGACAAGACATTAGCGTAATTATTGTTGAACTCATTTTTGTTAGTCTCATTGGTTGTCCAAATTACACTCACCTGATAGTGAGGCGTATTATCATCATCTTTGACTTCTACAGCTTGCAAGACGCCATCTTCAGATGTGCTTTCAAAATTGCCTGAAAATACTGTGCCATTTCAGGATGGTGAATCGGCAACATAGTTGTTTGGTCAGTAATCACTAGGTGTTGCCGCTTTGTTAGAAAAGAAATGACCTCCTAATGTAATGGTTTCTGAAGGATTTCCATAATAAAAATTAATACCATAAGCATCTCCAGAAGAAACAACTGCAAATATCCCATCAATAGTTAAACTTCCCGTTGATTCAAAGTCCGAGAAAAAATAAATAGCGCAAGCGTCACTAGTGGTTGATGAAACAGTAAAGGCACCATTGATTGTGGATGACTGACACCCCTTAAAAAATGTAATACCATAAGTTTCATCATTGCCTAAAACAGTATATGCACCGTTAATCGTGACATTGACAGCTATATCTTTTAAGTATATACCGTAGGCTTTTCTGTCAGATTTTACATTAAAAACCCCATCAAACACTGTATTGTAGTTAGCGGCTTCTGAATAAAAACCATAAGCATCTAAAAAACCATAGACACTAAAAACACCATTTATTACTATTTTACTAGTGGTAGAACAATTTGGAATGTAAACACCCATAGCAATTCCAACAGAAGAAGAAATAATAAATACACCATTAATGGTAACAAATCCGTTTACTGATAAGGTTGGTGCTCCAGCTAGTATATTAACTCCATAAGCTTCGCCTGTTGCAAATACGTTGAAAGCAGCACCTATGAAAATTTGAGCAAATGTATCAATAGAATATAAACACACACCATAGGCCGTCAAGCTAGACGTAGTATAAATATCTACGTTTACAGAATTATCAATATATAAGGCGTTGGTATATGTCATTCCACCCGTTCCACTCGTTTGACCAATTGCAATTCCAACAGCATTATTATCATTAAGTTGAGATTCTTTTGTCCCAAGTTCAATTGTTGCATCATTTTCGCCAACCAAATCAACCGCTTGGTCAGGATTAATCAAAATGCCATATTTTATGGTGCCATCAATAACAAATAATGATCCAAAATATTCAATTGTTTCAGCATAGGTTTTTAAATCCAACATTTTTGTATCTGTCGGACAATAAATTAATTCATTTCCGACATAATAACTGCTTACAAAATATGGTTGACTTAAATCTAAATAATTATCAATGATAGCTGGTGATATTTCTAGTACATTCCAATTTACACTATATGGTTGAGAACTTCCTAATTTATCACTATAAACCTGAATAATGAATGAACCCAATCCAACATTAGTTGGTGTGCCTGATAAAATATTATTGGTTGCATCAAAACTAAGGCCAGTTGGTAAATCACCAGAGTATTCAAATTTGACATTTCCTGGATCGGTAGTTCCGTCTGATACAGCATAGCCGTATTCAATCGAAGTACTTTTGTATTGTTCAATTTGAATATTATTGTTACCAGTTATACTAATTAGCGGAGTAAATGGAGCCGCACAATAGTTTAATAGTAATAGTGGTAATAAAATAGCGGTTGCAACGATGCCACCTCCTAAAATACAAAGAATATTTTTTCAAACTGAATTTTTTTTATTATTTTTATTGTTTTTGTTCCCTTGATACTGAATCCGTTTTTTTGCCTCATTACTTATGCTCATATTCTCTCCCACTATTTAAATAGCGACATATTATACCCCCCCCCCTTGAGGAAAAAATTGATTATTTTTTGACTTTTCTACACATATATAGTAATATATATGTCCCCTTGTAGTTAGGAGATTGCCGATACACCATAAAGTGTTGTCAAGTGTCGGGTAACTCAAAACCAAGGTAAAAATTATTCAAGGACAACGAAACATGAATCAAGAATTAAGAATTAAATTATTCTCTTATGACCACGACTTACTTGATAAGTCAGTTAAGAAAATAATTGAAATCGCCCGAAGCTGCAACTGTAGCATCAAAGGACCAATTCCTCTTCCTACGAAGAAGGAAATTTTCACTATTTGTCGTTCTGTTCATGTTGATAAACCATCACGTGAACAATTCGAACGCAGAACTCATAAACGTCTAATCATCTTAAATAAAACCAATGCCCAAACTATAGATGCGCTTAGACGTTTAGTTATTCCATCAGGAGTGGAAATCCAAATCCACGTTTAGGATTTGCGATTAAACGAGGTATTTTATGAAATACATAGTTGGAACAAAAGTGGGTATGGTGCAATTGTTTGATACAAA
>JAITPK010000047.1 GCA_031289475.1 Mycoplasmataceae bacterium
GGATTCGAACCACTGAAACCGGAGGTGGCTGATTTACAGTCAGCTGCGTTTGGCCGCTTCGCTACCCGTCCGAAATGGTAGTAATTATAATGACAAATTAGTCTTTTAGATGTTAATAAACGCTATTTGTGTTTTTTCCGTTTCTTTTTCTTTTTGTCAATGGCTAACAAAATTGGGATCATAATGCTACTTACAATAAAGGGCAGTGATATCACGACGGTCAAACCTATAATTAATCCTCAGTTCATCTTATTTTCTCCTTACGATTTTTAAATTACATCAACTATCTAAATGTTTAGAACCATAGACATATTGTAAGTAGAATAAGCATAACAACCCAATGGCAATTAAACTACCGATAGTAACATCACTTAGATAATGAGCACCAGCTACTAAACGTGCAAGGGCGACAACACCACTACCGGTCACTGCGGTTGTAAATAATATTCATCTTCATTTACGAGTGTTGAAACGTTTCACAGTGAATGGCAATACTACCAATGAATAGAAACCAACTGCCGCCATAGTTTCATGGCCGCTTGGGAATGATTTAGATGAATCTTCTGAAATAAATGGCAAGTTGCCCTTGCTACCATATAAATATGGTGTATATGGTAATGCATATCATGGGTGGAATCCTCCGTTAGGATCATAATTTGTACGTCCATATGCATTATTGATTCATTCGCCACGAGGATCTGGTAAATAATATCAAGTATCATTAAATTCAAAATGGTAACTGTCTCAAATCGGTACATTGTTTATATTGTTGGGATCAACATTTTCATAAGCCATTAGAAAACGGAATCTCTCACGTTGGAGTGAAGGTTTGAGTGCAATTTCTACTAGTAAAATAGCAATGATACTAGCCGACGTAAGAATAAATGCATATCTTAATAATTCATTCATAGTTTGTTTTTCGACACGACGTAAAATCAATCACGATGGTACGATTAAAAAAGCGCTAAACACAATACCAAACACTAGGTATAAAATGGCTGTTTGAGTACCATTTGGATTAATAAATCCAGTGCTAGCAAGTGGTGCAATTTTGCTGTATTCTTGGACGCCAATAATCGATACAACCATTAATGGAAAAAATTGAAAAAAACAAGAATAAACACTTCACATAATGCCGACTGCAATTGAGCTGATTTGGACAGTGAGTTTCAAGCCTCTTGATTTAATCTTATATGCATTTTGATGAAAGATTATTAGCGATATTATCGTACAAATAATACAAGGACCGGTACCGATAATTTCAACAATTTTACCAAATACATTACTTGTATATACAAATCCTAAACCAGCGCCAACTGTTGCATCATCTTTTGGGTCTGGAAGATATGGCTTTGCCAAGATGTAATCAATTTGATAATCGTAAAAGGCTGCTATTGTCATTAATATACATAGCGTAACCAAAATTGTACCACAAGTAATTCAAACGGCTTTTTTGCTCATTTTGTAAACACCGGTGCTGGTGGTAAATTTCTTTTTCACCATTAGTTCTCGATTTTTTTAATTTTAATTTTATAAGGGTCTTCAACGCCGTGTACTTCTACAGTAGTACCAACGGTTTTGTTAAGAATTGATTTCGCTAATGGTGAAAGGTTAGAAATTTTATTATTATTTGGATCCGCTTCTACTTCGCCAACAATGTCATAAGTAAAATCCTTACCTTCATTTAGATCTTGGATAGTAACACGACTACCGACTTTGACTTTACGATCGTCTTTTGCATCTTCAGTAATAATTTCAGAGTGATCTAAAATATTTTGGATTTCTTTAATACGTCCTTCAATTTCGGCCTGACGATTCTTTGCAGCGTCATAATCAGCATTTTCACTTAAGTCGCCTTGTTCTCTCGCTTCTTGAATTGATTTAATAATTTCCGGACGCTTCGTATCAATAAGCTCACGTAATTCTTTTTCTAATTTTTCTTTACCATCTTGGGTAATTAAACTTTTTTGTTGTTCCATAAAATTGCCTTTTTAATATATCTTATTGTAATGGTTTGTTTAATTGATTTTCAACAATTTCGCAAACTCTACTGCTGGGATGATTGATAGCGACAAGCTAATAGTGATTAATCAACCTTGTCAAGCGAGTTGGTTCATTCCTAAAATTTGGTTAGCACTAGTATACATGCTGATCATTGCTAATGTGATTGTGATTGCAATAGCGACTAACGATAATGCTGGCAAGAGTAAATTTCTTTCATTTTTCTTAGAGAAGATAGAGAATTTATCAGAACGTTGATTGAATGAATGGAAGACTTGAGAAATGGCAATTGTTAAGAATGCCAATGTCATGCCATTTAAATGAGAATCAGCTCCACCAATGATTCATCCGTTGTTTGCAAAGATAAAATCACCTAAACAATAAGCAACTAATGAAATGGCAAATAAATAAGCACCATGTCAGACGGTTCGTCTAATTAATCCTTTACCAAATAGAGAGTTACCAACACGCGCCTTTTGTTGCATGATGTCTTTCTCAGCAGGATCTAGTCCCAAAGCAATGCAAGGGATTGTCTCTGTTAATAAGTTAATGCATAATAACTGAATTGGATTCAAAGCATCATGAAACATCTCTTTTCCACAAGCAAAGGCAATGGCGTGAGCTATGAACACAACTAGCACCAATAATATTTCAGCAATGTTACCAGCTAAAAGATATTGGATTACTTTTTGAATGTTTCGATAAATCCGGCGTCCTTCAAAGATGGCACCTTCAATTGTTGTAAAGTTATCATCCAACAAGATCATGTCGGAAGCGTCTTTAGCAACATCTGTACCGGTAATCCCCATTGCCACACCAATGTCCGCTGATTTAAGCGCAGGTGCATCGTTCACACCATCACCAGTCATCGAAACAACTTCTTTATTTGCTTGTAATGCTTTCACGATACGCAACTTATCTGCCGGTGAAACTCTTGCAAACACTGTTGTGGTTTTAATTGACTCTGATAAAGTCTTATCATCCATCTTAGTTAATTCGTCGCCAGAGATTACTGTATTGCCTTCGACAAAGATACCAAGTTCTGTCGCAATGACTTTAGCAGTAATTTTGTGGTCACCAGTAATCATGATTGTTTTTATGCCAGCTTCATGACATGTTTTTACCGCATTGATAACTTCTTTTCTTGGTGGATCAATCATACCTACTAAACCAATAAACACTAAATCATGTTCTAAGTCTTCCACTTGTGCATTTTCTTCTACCTTAGTTTTAGCATAGCCCAATAAACGCAATGCTTTTTCAGAAAGTTTATGAATTCATTTATTAATTGCCAAAACATCACTATGTGTTTTTTCACGAATGCCTTCATTAGTTTGAATATGGGTACATTTTTGTAAAAGTTCTTCAGCAGCACCCTTGGTGAATAAACACGTTTCATTTTTGAATTTATGCATACTAGACATTCTTTTACGATTGGAATCAAATGGTTGTTCAAAGAGACGTGGATGTTCAAGACGCAAATCTTTATAACTGATTTCAAATGAAGCACCAAGGTTTAGTAGAGCCCCTTCTGTTGGATCGCCAATAGTAAGTGACGGATCTTTGTCGTCTAGTTGAGCGTTATTACACAAAATACCACAAACAACAATATCGTGATATTTGTCTTTATTTTTAACAGCTTCTTCTATTGAAACATTTCTTTCATCGAAGATATCATCACAACTCAAGATAGTAGTGACAGTCATTTTATTAAGCGTTAGTGTACCGGTCTTATCACTGCAAATGACCGTAGCACTACCTAATGTTTCAACAACCGGTAATTTACGTACGATGGCATTTTTTTTAGCCATACGTTGTACACCCAATGCCATCACAATGGTGGCCATTGCTGGTAAACCTTCTGGAATCACGGCGACAGCTAGAGTAATGGCTAGCATAATTGGCTCGATATAATCATGAAAACTACTAGTGGAATAATTAATAGTTGCAAAACCGACAATTAGGATAATTACAGCAGCGACTGCGCCAACAATAGTTAATAATTTACCAACCTTATTTAATTTCTTTTTAATTGGTGACTCTTCTTCTTTTTGCTCGTTAAGCATTGTGGCGATTTTACCAACTTCGGTCTTCATACCGATGTCTATAGCAATCCCAACACCATTGCCGTAAGTCACGATTGAAGAACTATAGCAAATGTTTTTGCGATCACCCATTGGGAGACTCTTGTTATATGTAATGGTTGCTTTTTTATCTACTGGAACAGACTCTCCAGTTAATGCTGCTTCTTGAATCTTTAAATTACTTGATTCAATTAAACGTAAGTCAGCAGGAATAATTGAGCCATCTTCAATATAAACAATATCGCCTAAAACAATTTCGCTAGTCGGTATAACGATAGTTTTACCATTGCGGACTACCCGCGATGTTGGGGCGCCAATTTTTTTTAGAGCATCTAATGCATTGGATGCCCGCACTTCTTGAATCGCACCGATTGTAGCATTTAATATAACAATGAGCAGAATGACACCACCATTAATAAACTCAATATAGAATTTATTATCAGGATTATTTTTATCCATAGCATATTCCACGCCACCAAAAATGATTGCTAAGAAAGCCGCCACTATTAGCACGATGATCATGACGTCTTTAAATTGACCAATGATGACACTAAAAGTGCTACGCTTCTTTTTTTGATGCAATTCGTTGGTGCCAAACTGTTGACGACGTTTGTTTACTTCATCATCACTTAAACCATCACGAGTGACATCAAATGCTTTTAAGGTGTTGTCGATATCTACCGAATATCAATCTTTATTGCTGAGTTCCATATTTACCTACCTAATGCCATTTTTGAAAATTGCAAAGTGCTATACATATCGTTTCAACCTGATGCCGTGCTTGGTGGTCCAGGATCAGGATTAATTGGATAGAAGATGTTAATGCCTAAACCAGATATGACCAAATAACAAACGTAACAAAGGACAACTAGAATTAATAATGAAATTTGAATCGAATAATAAATTTTGCCATGTCGAGAGTTACGATACAACCAGTTTACTAATAAAATTATGCCAATGAAACTCATCGAGACAAAACATCAGAAGGCAATGGACAATGCCTCATCACTTTGTTTGCCGAACAAAGTATCGTTGCCGTGCCAATAAACAAGATCAACAACAGACAAGATTAAACATGTAAACATATTACTACCCAAAATATCGCCAAATGCTGCATTAACATTTTTTAGCTTTAATAAAGATATTACCGTAATTGTTTCGGGAATTGAAGTGACAATACCTAATAATAGTGAGTATCCAAATCCAGTTTTGGGATCAGTTGATTCTCACCCTCAAGAAGTAAGAATCCAGTTCGTAGAAAAGGCAATAAAAAATGAAGCGGCAACAATAATGACGGAACTTGCTACAAAAATTAAAACCATTTTTCAGATTTTGATTTTACTAAAGAAATGTCGAAATTTGGCTTCTAAACCTTTTGGGACATCATCTTTATATTCTTTCATCTCTTCGGCGACTTCAGTTTTACTTTTTTTAACCATAACTCATAAGTTAAATGCGTAAATAAATAAAACCACTACAGATATGGTTGTGAAAATAACAGTGGATATTGTTTCACTAAATTGGTTTCGAGCCAATCACATCACTAAAAAGTAGGCCGCAAAAACTACAATTTGAGATACGGTTAAGCTAACTTGAACCATTGTCGTTTTAGCTTTGGAAATTAGCACTAGGAAAAATAATAAAGTGAAAGCTAACATGGCGGTTCGGTAGATTTCTCCACCCAAAAGATTACCTGCGGCTACTGAAGGATTATTAGTTGTAAAGATGCCCACCAACGAGCTTGTAAACTCGGGCATTGAGGAGACAAAAGCAACAACTGTCCCTGCTACCAAAACGCCAGAGAAACGTGTACGTTTTTCAATCGCATCAACAATATGAGAAATAACATAAGAACTAACAACGATAAAAAAAGCTAAGATAGCAAAAACAACATAATTACCATAACTTAGTATGTCAAAGTTCATGACTATAGCGTTGGTCGCTTTCGTTTGAATTTATTAATGTCGTCCAACAATTGTTCATCCACTGAGTCATAGTTTTTACGTAGTAATGGATTTTCAATGTTGCTTGTTTTTAATAAATAACGATAACGTATTCTAGCGAATAAATATAGGAAGAAAGGGACAACGCTATATAAGGTAGCTATTGAACAAATCATACCAATGATGATGATTAAGAACAATCAAATAAGATCAGTTGAATTAAATAACATAAAGATCAATAAAGATGTAATAGCGATAATGTAGAATTTTAAATAAAACGATAAAGAGTTTTTAACTTCAGCATTAATTAATTTCTTTAAATCTTGTTTGTGATAGATTTGTTTACGTAATCATTGATTGTTAAGTGTACCAGTTAAATTGATAACTAAAATGGCATTAATAGCATACAACACAACAATTGCCATAATAATGTATAAATCAAAATAGATTTGACAAATGGCAATTATGCCAATAGCCAATAATGGCGTAGCCAATGTTCCAAGGAACACCGGAATCACACTCACTCAATTTAATCGCACGAAGGTGTAGGCAGATATTAAACCGCTTGCGATTAATAGCACATATAGTGTGTTTACAGCGTAATCAACAGCCCCAGCGGCATTAATAGTTTGAATAGAAACTCAATTTGTATCTATAGGTCCACCATTAAAACCTTCATGTCACCAATTGCCAGAAGGAGTAAACGAGTGATCATAGTAGAGATAGATAATACCGTTGGACACTACTTTTTCAGAGTAACCAGCAAAATCAGATGTATGACTATTGTAAGCACTGACATCTAACATAATTCTCGTACCACCATAAAACATGTATGAACTATGTACACCCAACACAAGGATTAAGATGATACCAACGATTCCAATAGCTAATACTAAAGATGCGCAGAGAATTTGTTTCCAACCAAATACTGTAAAACGTTTTGGTTCAAATTGGCCACAATAGGTAGTCTCATAAGATTTGTTGTCTAATAATTTAACCATATTCACTTGTTGTTTCTTTTTTCAAAAGAATCATTGTGGTTTATTAATACCAATTCGATTATTGAGTAGTAGTAATGTCGAGCCCAATCAAATCAAACCAATAAAAACAAAAGATAGGATGCTATATAGCAACAATGCCGTACCAAAAACAGCAATTTGTACACCACCAAAATAAGCGACACCAACGCCAACCAATAGCATAATAGCGTGGATATCTAACATTGGTAAAAATCCAGATTTTAATCCTTTTCTTACAGCGCTATCAAAAGCAATGCCGGTACGGTAAATTTTCTTGACTCTTTCGCTAAATCCAAAAATTGATAGAACACTACCAAGCACTCCGATAAATAATCCCATGAATAAAGCGATGCTAAGAGCATAGTTAGACAAGACGAGAATCATTATGGATAAACCAAAAGCAGCAATCAATGCGAGTGCACCAAAAGCCCCAGGACCACGATAAAGCACGGATATTAAAATGCCTATCGCAAGAACGATTAAGCACAAGCTTACCAACATACCAATAAGTGGACTAAAACCGAAAACTGTCGATGCAAGTACTTGTGTTTGTTCGACGGTGTGTTTTCGAATATCTGCTAGTGTACCAGCATCGTAGGTTTTGCCAGTAGGAGGAAAATTAGCATCACTATTATTAATAATTTTGGTTGGTAATGTAAAGCTATCATTTTTTACACCATTTAGTAATTCGTTAGCATCACTACGATTTGCCATTTTTGCCACAACATACTTGTATGAATCGTCTTTTTTTCCAGTGATTGGATTCATAAGTGGAATTACATTTGTGTAATTTGGAGAATCAGACGCAGCTGCATCCGGATTTTCATCGGTGGCATTATAGTTTCCCAAGCCAACAACAAATTTGTTTAAAAAAGTGTAGTTTAATTTTTTCTTAATGCTAATATCTGTGCCAGTAGTTGAAGTAGTACCATTACCGGTAAATCAAAATGGCGCTGTTGCACCGCTTTTACGATTTGAACTATCTTTATCAATGGTAAGTTGATCTCCAGAAGGGTCATACTCAATATATGAAGGAAGTGATCCGATAAATGCATCACTTGGGCTTGATTTAGCTTTTATAAAATCTTTGTAAAATTGTTCTTCACCGGAACCTGCTGTTCAATTATCTGTAACATCTCGGTGAGGTGTACCTTTATCTCGTTCTGAATAAATTTGAAGAACATAGTTCATGTAATCAACCATACCGTTGAAATCACGTACTAGATAAACTTGTGTATTGTTTACTACCGGATCATCACCAACACTACGCCCTGAAGTTGGAGGGGGGATATCACCTTTTCCAAGACATTTATCAACAATATCTTTCAAACTTTTCTTTAATTTGATATCAACTTCAGTTTTTGTAGTGCCATTAATTGTGACCGTGTCAATTAAACTAGAGCCATTTTTCTTATCATCGTTTAAAGGAATTATGCATGGTGTAAATCCACTATTAGGGTTATCAACATTGATAATTAATGATAGGCGTGATGAGTTGATATTTTCCTCGTAAATAGTCGTCGGATTCATATCGGCTCATTTTTCATCTAAAGAATCATAGTATCGTTGATTAGGGATATTGGCATTGATGTAGCCAGTGATGTTGCCAGTTGTGTCAACAACATATTCTGGATACACATTAACGTTGTTAATACCTTTTGAGTTTAGAAATTTAGAATATGCATCAGCAGTAGAATTTAAATTTGTTTTGAAATCACCTTGGATTGTGTGGTCGCCAACAAATGGTGATTCACTTTCATTTTCTACTTGAAAACGCACATTATAAGATTTAGAGAATTCACCACCTGCAGCATACTTTCAACCTGAGATGCCAATTCCAGTTGCTCCTGCTGCCAAACAAATAAAAGCGCCAATAAAACCACCAAAGATAGCAACTTTACTAGCTTTATGGGTTTTTGGTTGTAGAAAACTAACATCGGTACCAGAAGTAGGCGATTTTGGCGTTTTTTTCTTAAAAGGTCAAATACTCATATTGATAAAAAATGGGAGAATATTATATAGTTATTATTAACGATGATTATAATTATTTAATTATGCAATACAACAAACCACGCGGTACAGAAGACTGACTACCCGAAGCCAGCGATAATTACAGAGCCCTAACGGACTTACTTTTTCTTATTGCTAGGATCAATGGTTATCGCGAAATTAAAACACCAATTTTCGAAAGTAGTGAATTATTTATTCGTTCTGTAGGTGAAACTAGTGACATTGTGAAGAAAGAATTTTATTCTTTCAAAGACAAGGGTGATCGTGAAATGGTGCTCCGTCCTGAGGGAACTGCCGGCGTGATTAGAGCGATCGTTGAGGAAAAATTAATTAATAAATTACCATCGCCAATTAAATTAGCATATAGCGGACCGATGTTTCGTTATGAACGACCGCAAAGTGGCCGACTTCGTCAATTTAATCAATTTGGTCTTGAGTGTATTAACACAAATTCTGTAATGGATGATGTAGACACTTTGATGCTTGCTTCATCTATTTTGGTTACACTTGGGATAAAAAACTTTGAAATAACCATTAACAATATTGGTAATTTCGCAGCAAGAAACAAATGAATTGATGAATTGAGAGCATATTTTAAAAAATATAAAGACCAATTATCAGAATTATCACAATCCCGAATTGAGTCAAACCCACTTCGTATTCTTGATGATAAAGTTGATGGAAAAAAAGATTTTGTTAAAAATGCACCAAAGGTGGATAAATTTTTAAGCGAAAAAGAGAAGGAGGATTTTACATTAATTTGTGATACTTTAAAAGCATTAAATTTGAAATACAAAATTGACCAAACTTTAGTTCGTGGATTGGACTACTACACCAACTTCATTTTTGAAATTAATTCGACTGATAAACGCTTGGAAGGTCAGCCTACTTTGATTGGTGGTGGACGATATGCAAATCTTGTTAAAGAATTAGGCGGTCAAGAGTGTTCATGCATTGGTTTTGCTCTCGGGATCGAGAGATTATTACTTGTTTTAGAATATGAAAACATTAAGATAACAAAGTCATCACAAATTGATGTTGTGGTAGCATGCTTTGATGACAAAATTTCTCAACAGGCTGCGATTATTTCATTGGCAATATTACGATCATCTGGAATTAGCGCGGTGTGTAAATTTGATGCGACAAAATTGATCAAAAGTTTTAACTATGCCGAGTCGTTAAATGCACGCTTTGTTTTAATCTTAGGTGTGAAAGAATTAAAGGAACAGAAAGTTGTTATTAAAAACCAAAAAACTATGAAACAAGAAACAATAGCACTTGATAAAATTGTTGAATATGTAAAGGCTAATTAATAAAATGGATTGAAGTTATTGCGGGAAAATTAACAACAAAGAAATTAATAAAGTTGTAACGATTAAGGGTTGGATTAAGAAGAATCGTAAACTTGGTTCGTTGCTTTTCTTGGATGTTGCTGATCGTTATGGGATTGTGCAAGTTGTTGTTGAAGAAAACAACAAGTTTTTTGATGCAGTTTTGAGTGTGACAAGAGAATCGGTAGTCGAAATTACTGGTACAGTAAGTCAAAGAAAAAACGTTAATAAAACTTTACCAAATGGTGATATCGAAATTAAACTTGAAGACTTTAAATTAATTTCTAAATCAGAGACAACACCTCTAATTATTGAAGAGCAAACCGATGCATTAGAAGAGATAAGACTTAAATATCGCTATCTTGATTTGAGAAGACCAAACATTCAAAAGAATATTATTTTTCGTTCAAAATTAATCAACGCGATAAGAAATTATTTAATAAGCAGAGAATTTGTCGAAACAGAAACACCAATCCTGTCTAAAGCAACACCAGAGGGGGCACGCGATTATATTGTTCCAACCAGAACTAAACCAAATGCATTCTATGCATTGCCACAGTCACCACAAATTTATAAACAACTTCTAATGGTTGCAGGACTAAATAGATATTTTCAAATAGCTAAATGTTTTCGTGATGAAGATTTAAGGGCTGATCGACAACCTGAATTTACACAATTGGATTTAGAAATGTCATTTTCCAATGAGCAAATGATTATGGACATTATCGAGAAGATGTTTGTAAAAGTTTTCAATGAAATTTTAAATGTTGAATTGAAAATTCCGTTTCAAAAAATGTCGTACGACATTGCAATGAATGAATATGGTTCCGACAAACCGGATTTGCGTTATGATTTAAAATTAAAAGATGGTAGTTACTATTTTAAAAACACAACATTCAATGTAATTAAAAATGCTATTTCTGAAGGAAAAGCGCTTAAATATATCATCGTAGAAAATGCTTTTTTTGATAAGAAACAAATAGAATCATTACGAAAATTTGCTAAAGATAATAAAGCATATGATTTGATGTATTTAAGTTTTGAAAATAAAATTATTGATGGTTCAGTAAAGAAAATTGAAGAAGCTATTATTGCTAAAATTTTTAGTGATAATAACATTACCAAAGGGACATTGTTCATGGTTGTCGATCATAAAAATGTTGCAAATCAATCATTAGGTGCAGTACGAAATGAATTGGGTAATATATTGGGTTTAAAAAAACCTAATGAGTATCGCTTTGTTTGGATTATTGATTGACCATTATTTGAGTACAACGATGAAGTCAAACGTTATCAAGCGGCACATCATCCATTCACGGCCCCTAGCGAAGAAACTATCCATAATTTTGATAAAGAAATGTCCAGTGCAAAAGCACGAGCCTATGATATTGTCCTCAACGGTTTTGAAGTTGGCGGTGGATCCATTCGGATTACTAACACTGAGATACAAGACCGTATGTTTAAAGCAATTGGTTTATCAGAAAAAGAAATTAAATCTAAATTTGGATTCTTATTAAATGCTTTTAAATATGGTGTACCGCCACATGGTGGTATTGCATTAGGACTGGATCGTTTATTAATGCTATTAACTAATTCTGATAGTATTCGCGATGTAATTGCTTTTCCAAAAAATAGTCATGGTATTGATTTAATGATGGAAACACCAAGTGAAGTTGATGAAAAAGAATTAGACCCATTATTTTTGACAATAAATAAAAAAGGATAAATATGAAATATTTAAAAATTAATAATCTAAAAGTTTCTCAGTTAGTAGCAGGTTGTATGCGTTTTAATAACTCCACTGTAGCTGATGTCGAAAAATTTGTTGAGTTTGCGTTAAAAAATGGTGTTAACTTTTTTGACCATGCCGACATTTATGGCGATGGTAAATGTGAAACATTATTTGGGAATGTCTTAAAAAAACATCCTGATTGACGTAAACGCATGATCATTCAAACGAAGTGTGGAATAGTTAAAGCTGGGCCAACATATTTTGATTTTACTAAGAAACATATTATTGACTCTGTTGATGGTAGCTTGAAAAGACTACAAACAAAATATGTGGATGTGTTATTACTTCATAGACCAGATACATTATTTGATCCTGACGAAGTGGCTAGTGCCTTTGATTATTTATATAAAACTAAAAAAGTTAAATACTTTGGTGTTTCTAATATGAACTCTATGCAGATTGAGTTGTTGCAGTCAAAATTAAAACAAAAATTAATTTTCAACCAAATGCAATTCAATCCAGTTCGTTCCGAGATGATCACTGCTGGTCTTTTTGTGAATACAAAAGACTCACAAGGCATAGTACGTGATGGCTCATTGTTAGAATATTGTCGCTTAAAGAATATTACGATTCAACCATGATCTATTTTACAAGCCTCACGAGAGGAAGGTACTTTTTTAGAAAACAAAGATTATCCTGAACTAAATAACATATTAGAAGAGTTAGCTAAAAAATATAAAGTTGCTAAATCTAGTATTGTTATTAGTTGAATTTGTACTCATCCTGCGAATATGCAACCAATCTGTGGCACGACTAAAACAAATCATCTAAAAGAATTATGCGAAGGTATAGATATAAAACTTAGTCATTACGATTGATATCGTCTACACCAAGCGGCCATTAAACATAAATTGCCTTAGTTTATTTTTTACCAAGTAATTTAAACATATTAGATTTATAGTGTTCAACGCCTGGTTGATCAAATGGATTTACTTTTAATAAATAACCGCTTAAAGTTACAGCAACAGAAAACCAAATAAAAAGATAACCAAAATGGTATTCATCGTTAGTACCAATTTTGATGATGATGTTATCCACTTTGCCTAATTTGGTGTGAGCATTAATGGTTCCTTCAAAAGCTTTTTCGTTAATGTAATGTAATGATTTACCATTTAAATATTTAGTACGGTCATTGTTGTCCATAATCTTTAGTTTTAAATCCATTTGTGGTTTTTCTACAAATAAAGTTGTTTCGAAGAAATTGCGTGTGCCTTCTTGCAAATACTGTCCTAAAGAATGCAAATCAGTTGTGAATAATGATACCGCAGGGTATAGACCTTTGCCATTTTTGCCTTCTGATTCACCGAAAATTTGTTTTCACATCTCACCAACAAATTGTAAATTAGGATCATAGACAATAAAGTTTTCTATTTGCAAACGTTTGCCGACATTTAAATGATGACGTAAGCAAGCGTATTGATAAGCAGTATTGCTGTAGATATTGTCGTCTTGTGTATCTTTAAATGCTTGTTTTGCACCTTTTAATATTTGTAATGGATCCAATCCTTTGAGAATCATCGTATACATACCAACAGGTGTTAATGTAGAGAATCTACCGCCGATATTATTAGGAATACCGAACGTGGTAATATGATGGTTCTTAGCATATTCATGTAATGTGCCTCTTTCTTTATCGGTAATTGCTACAATGTATTTGTGTAATTTACTAATTCCAACATTTTTTTGAAGCAATTCTCGAAAGATTCTGAAATTGAGTGCCGGTTCCAATGTAGTGCCAGATTTAGAAATCACTACAATCCCAAACTTTTCATTGGCTAATTTATTCTTAAGTTCAGTGACATATGAAGAAGATATATTGTGCGCCCAAAGAATTTGCGGAGATTTATGATCGAACAGACCACAACACATATCAATCGCTGCACGAACACCAACATATGAACCACCAATGCCAATCACCACAACATACTTTAAATTTAATTTTTTTCATTCATTAGCTTTGTCGCGCATCGCTAATAATTCACGATTGTCGTACGATTCAATTAAATCAACTCAACCCATCATCTCGCTGCCATCTAGTAAACGCAAGTTAATTCGTTTTATAAGATGATCAACAGTTGCTTGATATTTCTTCATTAATTTAGAATCAATTCGGTTGTTAATATTTTTTGTAATTAATTTAAACATGCTTAGATTATAAAATAACTTGCGATTACAACGTAATAATATGCATTGAAACAAGCACTACGACGATTATTACGATTATTGCAGCAACACCAAATAGAAGTCAATAAAATCAAGCCTTTTCATAAAATCTTTCTTTTAAGATTTGAGCTTGTACATTGAATGTATTTGATAATTGAAGTGTTCTTTCCTTTTTAGGTTTTAGCAATTTGACAAATGCAGATTTTTCCGGATCTAAACTATATGCATTTAGGTCATTGATAATTTCATTGATAGAGTGGTAACGATATTTTATGTCGCTATTTTTTGAGGCTAAACAACGAAAGATAATATTTTCAATGTATGCCGGAATAGTTGGGTTAATATCGCTGATACACATCATGTCATAGGTTAAAGGTAACTTGATCACATTTTTATCGTTTTCATCAGTGATTTTAAAAGGCTTTTCACCCATCAACATTTCATAAAAAATAACACCAAGTGAGAAGAAATCAAACTGCTCGCTAATAATCTGCTGATTGGCTGTGCTAGACTTACTATTCATTTTTAATAAATCTGGTGAGATGTATGGATACGTTCCAAATAATGATTCTTCATTGGTAATGGCCTTTTTATCATTGGTCAATGTAAATTCGATAATGACTGATGAAATACCAAAATCAATAATTTTGACGTTCATTAAATCTTTAGTAAGCATAATGTTTTCTGGTTTTAAATCACGATGAATAATTTTTTCACTAAAACTATGCAATTCTTTGATAGCTTCAATGATGTGCTGAAAATAATAAACAGCTTCCTTGATGTTAAAATTACCAATTTTTTCCAAATGATCGTGTAATGAAATACCATCAATGTATTCCATAACGATAATAATGGTATTACCATTATTAACTTTGGAGATTTCGTAGGTGTTTACAATATTTTTTTTATTTGTAACTCTTTGACTTGTAACGCATTCATCGTGGATTTTAGTTCAATCTGCATCACTCCAATTAGCATCACGATTTACAACTTTAATGGCTACGAACTTTTCTTTGTTTGTTAAAAACTCATTATCTTTGATCGTTGTATCTTCAGCTTTGTAAACAATAGATGACATCCCACCAGCACCAAGCTTATTAATGATGCGGTACTTATTCAAAACTAAATCATTGGGATGATATGTAATCTCGGATGTTTTAGATTCAACAATCGGTGTGTTAGTCTGCTTTTGAGTCGGCATTTGCGCACTCCATAATAACACATGTTAAATTGTCGTTGCTTCGATTTTCTAAAGCAATATCAATTAAGTTACCACTGATAGCATTAAAATTATTGTTATTAGTTTTAATTACGTTATTAACATCTGTCAGTTTTAAATAGTGATAAACACCATCGGTTGCTTGGAACAATACATCGCCTAAGGCAATGTGGAAAATAAATTTATCATAATCACGATGAGCATTACTACCACTCTCTAAACATTTTGTTAGAGAAAGTAATTGACTTCGATGTCGCGTGCAAAGTTCGTTAATATCAATTTTTGGGTCTTTCTCAGATAAATCTAGAAAATAATTATAGAGATTATGGTCTCTAGTGATTTGTGTTCAATCATTTTCTAAAAATGAATAATGGTATAGTCGTGAATCGCCAAGATTAAAAGTTGTGACAGTGTCCTTATCAATAAAGCTCACTACTAATGTAGTTCCAATTTTTTTATTATTTAGCTTTTCCGCTGAACGTTTTGTGATTTGGCTATATGCAGTTTTTAAACAACGTAAAAAGAAATGATCAATATTAAAAATCTTGGAACGTTTTTCAAAAGCTGTTTTAAATACTTCCACCGTTATTAATGAAGCAATTTGACTATCGTCTTGTGAACCAATACCATCGCACAATACAATTAATCCTTGGTGGTTTTTATTAAAACCAACTCAATTGGCATCCTCATTGATTGGTCGGATCCCTTTATTAGTGGCAACTGAATAATTAAATGTAAAGTTATTGGACATTATTACCCTAAATTATACTATTGGTAATTCTATTGTTTAATTTGTTTTGCGCGGAGTTGTCCACAAGCTGCATTAATTTTAGTGCCACGTTCAAGCCGTTTAGTAGTCATTACACCATATTTTTTTAAGATATTCATAAACGATTTATAACGATCAGATGGCTGAAAATCATGCTCATTAATATTGTTGTAAACAATAATGTTGACATAGCAAAGCATTCCCTCTAATAATTTTCCTAATTGTTTTGCGTGATCATCACTGTCATTAATATCTTTTAAAAGAATGTATTCAAAACTAATACGCCTATTAGTTATGCTTAAATATTTTTTTATTGATTTCATTAATTGATCTAAGTTATAGGCGTTGTTGATCGGCATTAATTGACTACGCAGTTTATCATTTGGTGCATGAAGTGAAATAGCTAAATTGACTTGGGGAAAGTCATAGGGGAATTGTTCAATCTTTGGCACAATACCACAAGTGGAAATAGTAATATGACGATTACCAACGGCAATACCATAATGATTGTTAAAGATACTTAATGCATTTTTAATGTTGTCATAGTTATCAAATGGTTCACCAATGCCCATAATTACCATGTTATTAATTCTTTGATTATTTAAAGAATTTAAATATTTCTGTGTTTCGACATATTGCATTACTATTTCGTCAACTGATAGATCGCGAATCTTTTTAAGAAGTCCAGATGCACAAAATTTGCAACCCATATTACAGCCAACTTGACTAGAAATACAAACACTATAGCCATAGTCAAATTTCATCAATACAGTTTCAATTAATTGCCCATCATGCAGTTCAAAAAGAAATTTTGTTGTTTCATCAACTTCGTCTATAAGACGTTTTGTAATTTTTAAACTACAAAAAGTAAAATGATCTTTTAATATTTCTCTTGAAGATTTGGCAATGTTGCTCATTTCATCAAAACTGCTTGCATTTTTTTGATAAAGCCACTGGTAAATTTGAATAGCATTATGTTTTTTTAAACCGATTGATGTTATTTGACTAGTCAATTGTTCGAGTGTCAATGAATAAATAGATATTTTATTTACCATTTTCTTTAATCTCATTTAATAAAATATCTCTTAGTTCATTTCTTGCACTATCAATACTGTGGTTAACTACTTTATATTCATAATGGTGTGCTTGGTCAATTTCTCATTTGGCAATTTTAACTCGGCTTGCTATCTTTTCTTCGGTTTCTGTTCCACGGGTACTTAAACGTTTAATTAAATCAGCAAGCGATGGCGGTAAAATGAAAACACTTACGAATGCTTTATCGTCATTTTTCTTGGCATTTTTAATTAGTTGAAGACCACCTTGTGCATCAATTTCTAAAAGAACATTAATTCCTTTGTTACGAAGATTATCTACGTATTCTTTTGGTGTTCCATAATAATTACCACAATATTGAGCATATTCTAACATTTGGTTATTCTTAATAGCTTTTTCAAATTCATCATGTGATACAAAGAAATATTCACGACCGTTTTCTTCGTCAAATCGTTTCGAACGAGTGGTCATTGAAATGCTATAACCTAAATTTACCGTTTTATCTTTTAATAATGGTAATCACAGCGTATGCTTACCAACACCGCTTGGGCCGCTTAAAATAATTAATAAACCTTTTTTCATAAGCAATTAACCTATTCTAACATCTTCTTCAGGATATTGAACGCGGTTGCCTTTAGGGTTTTTCTTAGTTCATGCTAATAAAGTTGAAGAAATACCTAACTGGCCAATAAACATAATGATGATTAGGAAGAATAGACCGGCAACATTTATTGATGATGTAAAGCCCATTGACAATCCAACGGTTCCAAATGCACTTGATACTTCATAAAACGATTGCAATACAGTGTATTGTGAGTTGCTATCAGGTGCACAATAGAAGACGATGATGGCAAATAAAGCAACGAGCATAGTTGCTACGACTGTAGTTAGCAACGAAGCACGAACTTTGGCATTAGGAATTTTACGTTTAAACATTACAATGTCTGATCTGCCAGCAATTTTAGAAAAGATCGTCCAAATCACAATCATTAATGTTGTAGTACGAATACCTCCAGCAGTTGATGATGGTGATGCACCCACAAACATGAGGATAATGAATGTTCATTGGCTACCAGGGGATAATATTGTTTGATTGACGGTTGAGAAACCGGCGGATCTAGTCGACATAGTATTAAAGAAAATGGCTCATATTTTATTAAATGTTTCATTTTTGCCAAATTCATTTGTGCCTTGTCAGCTTAGTATGCCACACTTGTAATGAGCAATATCGAAAACTTGGTGATCGCTAATGACGCTAGTATATCCATATTCAAAACCATATGCAAAAGCCAAACCAGCGAGAGACACAACTAAATAACCAGTTAAAGACAACTTCGTAAATAACGAAAGTCGGTATTTTATTCCCTTGCGTTTTGCCTTCATTTTTTCGATTAAATCGTAAATTAATGGAAAGCCAATGCCTCCGATAACAAATTCAATAATGACAAAGAGCTGAAAAATAACATTTCAATCATTACGTAGTGCGGCCATTGAAACACCACCTTCAAAAATATCAAACCCTGCATTATTAATAGCAGATATTGATGTAAACATGCCTTGTCATAATGCTACTCAAAAATTATGATGTGCATCTATCGGTGTAACCGAGTCAATTGTCAAGGCAAAACTATCGTAAAACACTGGTTGTGGATCTGGTTTAAAAATTGGCATTCAGCATAACCAAAAAGCCATCACAAAGCCAAAAATGATTTCTAGAACAATGATGAATATTACAGAGTATTTTAAAGATTTATATGTACCTGAAATTTTTTCATTACCACGTTCCGCTTGCAAAATAATGATTTGGTTTAAATCAATATTTTTCTTAGGACGAAGCATATGCCATAATAGAAAAATAATTGTCATTAAACCAATGCCACCTATTTCTATCAAGATTAGAACAACGGCTTGGCCGAAGCCATTAAATGTTTCACTAATAACTGCTGGTGATAGACCGGTATCGGTGATGGCACTACATGCAATAAACATTGCGTCGTAAAAATGGTAAGGAGCAGGAACAATCCAACCAGTGTCGTCAAGCACATACATATGTCCGCTAGATTCTAGTGATATTGGTGCTCATAAAAGAAGCGAGCCAATAATAATAAGTAATAAATATGCTCGGAACAACATTTGAGGAATAGTTTTGCCGAAAATTATTCTAACTAAAACTCTTCATCATTTTGGCTTTACAGTTTTTGTGCCATGATCAAAAGGTGATTTTTGAGCCATATTGTATGTTGCTAATTATAGTATTAATATATACGGGTATAGACGACAATCGGTTTATCCGTAGGATATTTCACTATTTGTATCGTATTGGCGGTAGATGGTATAATTAGAGACAAGTAGGATATAAAAAATATGGCAAGAAATGACTATTGTGTAATTGGATTAGGAAGATTTGGAACTGAAGTTGCTACCCAATTAAATAAAATGGGTAAAAATGTAATGGTGTTAGATGGAAATGCTGACCTCATTCAAAAAGCAAGTAAAGTACACGAACTAGCAATTGTTTGTGATGCAAGTGATATTAATTCTTTAGCGGAAACTGGCATTACTGGAGTGAATACAGTTATTGTTGCGGTGAGCAATATCGAATCATCAATTATGATATGTGCGAACTTACGAGAATTAGGACACAAAGATATTATTGCTAAAGCGATCAACAGTGTACACAAACGTGTTTTAAAAACCATGGGTGTGACTCGTGTGGTTATTCCTGAAATTGAAATTGCTGATCGAATTGCCTTCCAAGCTTTATTTAATTTAGGTGTCGATATTGTAAATATTGGTAGTGGTTTCTCATGAGTTAAAGTAACCATTAATAATAAAGTTATTCTTAATAAAACTTTGGCTGAACTTAACATCCGAAATAAATATGGTGCCACTATCATGATGATTCAAAGACAAGGCCAAGTTATTTTTCCACCAACAAATGATACGAAATTTGAATTAGGAGATGTTGTCACATTTATGTGCCATGATTCCAAAATCAACAACATTTTAAAATTCTTTGTTCGTGACAACAATATTGATTCAAAATAAATTATGAAAATAATTGAGCCGTCTCTTTTAGCTTTTGATTTAAACCGTTTGGATGAACAATTGAAAGAGGTTAAACAAGCTGGTGCTCAATACATTCATTACGATGTCATGGACGGTATTTTTGTAAACAATAAAGCCTTTGGACCGCAACAGTTAATTAATATTAATCAACAAGGTATGAAAGCCAATGTACATATGATGGTGCAAGATCCAATGTTGTGAATTAAACAGTTTATTGATTTTCCAATGAACTCTTTAACTTTTCATCCTGAAGTTTATAACGAAACACAAGTACTAGAAACTTTTTCATTTTTACATCAACATCATATTAAATGCGGTTTAGCTTTAAAAGTACATGTTGATGCAAATCAATATAAAGGACTTCTGGCTAAATCTGATTATGTGTGCATTATGAGTGTTGAACCAGGCAAAGGTGGACAATCTTTCATGGAAGAATCAATTAATAACCTTAATAAGGTTAAACAGATTAAAGAACAAATTAATCCCAACTTAATTATTCAATTAGATGGTGGTGTCAACACAGATGTGATGAAAAAAACCAGTCAATATGTTGATCACTTTGTGACTGGTTCGTTTTTGATGAAGCAAGATAATAAATCAGCGATTTTTAATTTCGTTAAAGAATTATAAGATACGTTCGTGTGTTGACTCTGGTAGCGTAACTTTTTTTGGAGCTTTTAGCAAAAAAGTGATAAGAATACTTGCCGATGTTGCAAGAACTAATGCAAATGCCGTTAAACCATTAATGATACTTGCTCACAAAGATACACTTTCACCATTGGTTTCATCTAAGATATTACCAAAGTCAACAATTGCCACGATTGTTTCTAAAACAAAAATGGTAGTAATAGACGCAACTAATAAAATGGTTATTATTAATTTATTTTTTTTACTCTTTTGTAATAAAATGAAAGCAAATATTAGGGCAAAACCGATAAGATATCTAAACACTAATAAAGCAATTGCAAAAGGTTTTTCTCAAGATTCTGTAGGCTTAGAATCATAAATGGAATTTAAAATTAATGCAATGATAAGAATGACTAGATATAAACTAACGGCTGATCAAACGACCGCAAGAATCGCTTTCGTATGAACCACAGATTTTGGGTCAACTGTCGTTGGGATTTCATTTAATTCAACCATAGGGTTTGTGTTGCTTGGCATAAACATTCCTATTCGTCTGCAAAGGTGTCTAAATCATCACCGGCTAGCAATTCTACTTTTTGTGTTAAAGTTTGAGGCTTAGATGGACCACCATTGGCAACAAATTCTTTTCTTTTATTTAATCTTCCTAAAAACTGAATATATGATTCACGATTTTTTAAATACCAATCTGGTGTTGGCTTAGCATAATATTCTTGTTTCTTTTTTCAAGATTCGACACGGAACTCTTGTCATTGTTCTGGTGTCATACTGCGTATTTCTACAGGTGTTAGTTTTCTTTTGTTATTAGTCATGTTATCTCCTTATGCTTTATATTTTTGCGGATGTTCTTTCATCATTTTCTTGAGAAATGTTTCTTTGGGAAGTTTGCCATATTTTTTCATTAATGAAACACATTCATTGTATTCGTCAACTGCTCAGGTTGTATCTTTAAAACCTTTAACAGTTACTTTCTTGTTTTGTAATATCTTGTAAGTTTCGAAGAAATTTTTAATTTCTTTTAAAGTGTGCTCCGGTAAATCTTTCAATGTTGACTTATCTGAAAATCTTGGATCAACAGCAATTACCCCAATAAGCTTAGTGTCGGTTTCACCGTCATCAATCATTTCCATTGCACCTAAGATGCGAGTCGGTACAATTGTTCCTGGAGCGAATGCCTGTTGAGCATAAACTAAAACATCCAATTCATCGCCATCTCAGTCTAATGCTTCAGGGATAAAACCATAGTTTTGTGGATAAGCGTTGGCGCCAAATAAAATTCGATCCACACGAATTTGTTTTGATCTACGATCAAACTCGTATTTGACTTTTGAGTCCTTTGGAATTTCAATTGTGACATCTAGAATTAATTCTTTACTCATGTTTCATTCCTTTTGAATAAGCGATAAATAGCAATACAGTAGCAGCTACAGATAATCCAAAACCAGCCGTTCCCAAAATGCTTAACAAAGTGCTAAAACTTATTAGTCAGCTTGGAGCAGCATTAGGACCGGAAAGGCCGATTGATGTAATAATAGCTAAGACAAAACACACAATAGCAACAATTCATCCTACCAAAAGAAATGGTTGAATTAAATTTCGAAAATGTAATGTTTTGTTTTTACCAACTTTAATTCAAGCAGCAAGTAATAAACCAGCAATTGCTGGTAAAACGCTACAAGCAAGAATACTTGTCACTAAACTGCCATAAAAAACTGCGCTTCAGATCGCAAATCAAATGGCTACGCCGACACAAGCCACAATTGCAATTGTCTTTGTTGACGAATCTTTTTCTAAACCTTCTCTAACTACATGAATATCATCTTTTAATTTCTTTGTAAATGATGATTCGCTTTCTATTGGTTTTGCTTTATTGGTGTCATTCATAGTTTCTCCTAATCTTAGTATTATTATATATGACGTGAAAACGCATGCTCTATAATTAATGAATATTAATATCAATAATGAATAAACAAAACACACGTAACTTTAGTATTATTGCGCACATCGATCACGGGAAATCCACTCTCAGTGACCGGATTATTGAAATTACTAACACCATCAGTAAACGAGAAATGCAAGATCAAATACTAGACAGCATGGATTTAGAACGAGAACGTGGGATTACGATTAAACTAAATGCGATTGAGTTGAATTATCATGCTAAAGATGGTCAAGACTATATATTACATTTAATAGATACACCTGGACATATTGACTTTACATACGAGGTATCAAGAAGTTTAGCGGCATGTGAAGGAGCATTGCTAATAGTTGATGCTACACAAGGCGTTGAAGCTCAAACCTTATCTAATGTCTACCTTGCACTAGAAAACGATTTAACCATTGTTCCTGTGATTAATAAGATTGATTTGCCATCAGCCGATATTGAAAAAACTAAGAAAGAGATTGAAGACTTGATTGGTATGGATACTTCTTATGCACCAATGATATCAGCTAAGACTGGACTTAACATTCAAGATGTTTTAGACGCGATTATTAAATATATGCCTGCACCTATTGGCGATGATGAAGCACCATTACAAGCTTTAATCTTTGATTCTTATTATGATGCGTATAAGGGTGTAATCTGTTTAGTAAGAATCAAAAATGGTATTTTAAAAATTGGTCAACATATCAAAATGATGTCTACCAATAAAGACTTTATTGTTACTGAAGTAGGTGTGCGTACGCCTAAAGTAGTCAATCATAAAGAATTAGTAAGTGGGAGTGTTGGTTGATTTGCTGCTGCTATTAAAACAGCTCATGATATTAGCGTGGGTGATACAGTTACTGATTTTGACAAACCAGCACAGAGCCCATTGCCTGGTTATAAAAAGATTTTACCAATGGTATATTGTGGTATTTATCCAATTGATAATGCCCAATTCGATGCATTAAAAGATGCCATGCAAAAGATTTCACTAAGTGATTCATCATTAACTTATGAATATGAAACATCTCAAGCATTAGGTTATGGGATCCGTTGTGGTTTTTTAGGTCTTTTACACATGGACGTAATCCGTGAGCGAATATCAAGAGAATATAAGATTGAATTAATTATGACCACACCTAGTGTTAAATATAAAGTGGTGAAAACAGATAATAGTGTAGAAATGATCGATAATCCTTCAAAACTAGTTGATCGTACCTATATTAAACAAATCGAAGAGCCTTTTGTAAAACTTTCGATTGTAACGCCTGAGTCTTATATCGGTACGATTATGGATTTATGTCTCGCACACAGGGGCACATATAAAAATCTTGAGTATCTTGATAGTTTGCGTCATCGTTTGACTTATGAAATTCCACTGGGTGAAATTATTTATAACTTCTTTGATAATTTAAAAACCATCTCTCGTGGGTATGCAACAATGGATTATGATCTCTTAGACTATCGTGCACAAAATCTAGTTAAAGTTGATGTCCTACTTAATAACACTCGTGTGGATGCACTATCTTTTATTAGTCACCGTGATTTTGCTTACAACAAGGCAAACAAACTATGTATAAAACTAAAAGACTTAATTCCAAAACAACAGTTCGAAGTTCCAATTCAGGCAGCCATTGGTGGTAAGATCATCGCTAGAGAAACCATAAAGGCCATGTACAAGAACGTTTTGGCGAAATGCTATGGTGGAGATGTTTCTCGTAAAAAGAAGTTACTAGAACAGCAAAAAGAAGGCAAGAAGAAATTAAAAGCCATCGGTAATGTATCCGTACCCCAAGATGTATTTATTAAATTATTAAAAGAAGATTAGTACTAATTATTTTCATTATGAAAATAATTGTTGTTTAACTAGGGGGGGGGTTATAATTTCTTCATACAAAACAGCACACGATATTATGAAGAGACTAAAATTACTAACAACCATATCATTAGGATTACTTGGGGGGGGTCTATTAACTTCGATTCCATTT
>JAITPK010000074.1 GCA_031289475.1 Mycoplasmataceae bacterium
ATTGGTTAAGACTGTAACCATTACAGTTAAAGGGTTCCTATCTCGGCGCCACCCTTCCTTACCTATATTGCTACAGCGTAAGTACTCGAAGTGTTTCTTGAAATGCTTAGGTATTATATGTTATTTTTTAATTAATGCTTCGATTGCACCTTTAATAGCATGAATGGCGGTCTGATTCATCTTGTATCAAGGGACGACAATATCAGCCTCTGCTTTTAAAGGTGATACAAACATACGATGCATTCTACGAACGGTATTTCTTCATTGACCAATGACATTATCATCAGTTCTACCACGCTCATTCTTATCCCTTAATAAACGGCGAATAAATCTTTCATCATCTGGCGTATCTACAAAGATTTTAATATCCGCTAATTCGTTAATCTTGGCATCATATAAAGATAAGATGCCTTCGAAGATAATTACATCTGTTGGAATAATCGTTTCAAACTTATCGGTTCTTTCAGAAACACTAAAATCATAAATTGGAATTTCTGTATTTTCTTTATTAAGTATTTTTGTCAAAGATTCTAGCATTAACGGCCAATCAAAAGCATTAGGATGATCAAAGTTATGTTTAAAGTAAATATCTTCATCCATATATTCTCGCTTTTTATAAAAAGCATCCATCGAAATAATTTGGGTGGTGATAGTTTTAGGTAGGATTTTGCGGATTTCTTGTGAGACTGTAGTTTTACCGCTACCGGTTCCACCACACACAATTATTAGCATTGACTTGCTCATAATTAGATTCTAAAACTTTATTACATAAATAATTAATAATTTAGTGTTTATTAGTAGCTATTTTAGGTACATGTTTATCTTGGAACCGCAGTTTGATGTATATTAAGCTTCAAATGAGGTTGATGAGTGTAGCAACCGACGCAATGATGAAAGGCACTCATAAAAATAAATCGATATTGGTATATTTAATACAAATTCATTGCATTAAGAAAGAAATTGGTAAACAGCAGACAATGCCTTGCATGATACCGGCAATTGATGCTTGTCATCATTTGCCAGTTGCTTGAAATAATGTCATACCACCTATGCCAATAGCCATGACCGGTATTTGCAGCATACTAATTTGTAGCATATATTGAGCATGACCGAACAATTCAGGTTCATTCTTAGTAATGTCAAATAAACCCAGCAACCAAGTGCTTGCACCATAGCAAATAACAAAATACATCATGGACCCATACACTAATGCATATACGACATTTACTAAATACGACCATCTTACACGTTTAAAGTTTCCTGCTCCATAGTTATAAGAGCAGATAATTCGTGAACCATTAATAATGCCAAATAGTGCCGTAAACGATAAATTGTAAATTGCATTAACAGCACCGTATATATTTTGATATGTGCTGGCAATGCCGTCTGCGTTTGTTATTACGCTAACAATCAACGACATCTGAATAGTTGCAGCAATTGCCATTGATAGATTGCGGACAAATGAAGGCAACCCTAATGCAAATAAAAAACCATATTCTTTGAAATGGAAATTAATTTTTTTCAAAGAGCTTAAATTTAAATTTGTATCATTATGCCTTTGCAAAAAATACACATATGTAAAACAAATGCCTGTATTGATTAATCAACCAATATCTGTAGCAACAGCCCCCCCAATCATGGCTAATTTACCATATTTAATTAAAACAAAGTCCAATAAAATATTTAAACCATTGCAAAATATTGCAGCAACAACGACGACGGTTTGTCTACCTTCTGCTATGACTAAATAAGTAATAAACTGGGAATACAAACAAAGTATACAAGCACCACCCATAATATAGATATATTGCGCTGCAAATATTCTTGTTTGTGCATAATAGTCGTTGTAAAAATTTGTGATAGTTTCCATCTCGCCTGGTTTATTAAATAGTTCACTATTTTTAATATTATTCAAACTATCAGTTAGACCGGCGCCTTGTTCAAAAGATATAAATATCTGACATCCACCACAAATGATGGCAGTTATCATAATGCTAAGTATCATATTGGCTCAAAATCCTTGTGTCCAAGTTCGTTCAGCCATTGGTAAGTTTTTAGCTCCGCTATATTTTGAATAATTAATTGCAGTGCCATTACCTAATAATAGCGCAGCAGCGTTGATTAGCACCGTAATGGGAGCGCTATAAGCAACCGATGTTCTTATTAAAGAAGCAATTGCATCTTTCGGAGTAGCAAAATGCATAATTAGTTTCAACTGATCATCACTACATCCCTGGACTAATTTGTCGTATGCATCTCAATGACCGTTTTGTCAAATTTGATCAACATTCATGAATTCTGGAATGAACTTCACCATCATCAATTGATCACAAAATGCGAAAAGCCCACTCATGAAGCCAAGAATAAAGGCTGGCGCCGACACAATTAGTACAGACACTCAAATATTCTTATCGTGAAACAATTTTTTTTGCCGTTTTGATGCTACATTATTCTGCATGTATGATGATTATAAAGTGATATAATGTATACTAAATTAAAAAGAGGTAAAAAATGGGTTTTATAAGTAATAAAGAGAGAGAAAAAACATCACGAAAGTTATATAAGGGTTATGGTTTCAAGAAATGAATTATATTTTTCACCCTAATTATTGGCGTTATTTGTGCTATTTACATTTTCATTGGTATTGCAGCTCAAGCACAATGACCCGGTTTCGAAAATTTGCCTAACTGAGCATTTGTAGCGCCTGGGAAAGATGGAAAACTTGAATTGACTATATACGGGGTTGTTGCTACGGTTCTCGTATGTGTAGAGATGTTATTTGGATTCATTTCTGCTATTTTATTGTTAACAATAAGTAGCCCTAAAACTGTTACTAAGAATGTTAATAAATTAATTTCTAGCGCTATCCCTGGACGTAGATCAGGAAAAGGCGTTGCAAGTAAAGCAAAAAACAGAATTTAATCGATTGATCAAACAAAAATATCAGGCGGTTGCCTGATATTTTTTTATATTATCTGTTCTCTAATGGACTTAATAATTGCTTGCCGATTGATAGTTAATTCAAGCAGGTTAAGGCGGAATGTTAAATAGCCACGATCCTCGTAGTATTTCTGTCTATCAATATTATTAACTCAAACCTTAATATCTTGACTATATCGATCATTTTGGTATTTACCATCAATAAGAATACAAAGAGATATATTAGAGGAACTAGACTTACTAATTGCTAAATCCATAATGTGTGTGCCAATTTTCTTATTTTTTTCAATTACTAGTGTTTTATCAAAAGCAAGTTCGCTCGCTAGACTATCAATAACACTAGTTACATCGCTTGAGATAATGTTATCTTGATTTTTGGTAACGATTGTTGTATCGCCATTTGCCTCAATTTGTTCAGCATACTGAATAAAACTCTTAAAGACAAAAGTATTTTCATTTTTATCATTGGTAATATCGCTAGATGCAAATGATTTAATGACAATCATTTTTTCCTTAGCCCGCGTCACCATTACATTAATACGATTCTTCCCACCATCTTGATTGACTGGGCCAAAGTTTTGTATGAATTTGCCGTTTTTATCTCTACCAAATGTACAAGAAATAATAACAACATCACCTTCATCTCCTTGAACATTTTCTAAACTTCTTACTTTTAAAGATAAATCTTCAATTCTAGATCTTAACTCTGGTTTAGATTGTGCCATTCTTTGAATGTAATCAGCTTGTTTAGCGTTAAAAGTTATAACAATTGCACTTTTATAAATATCTAATGTAGTTAACAAACATTGGATTACACGGTTTGCTTCTTTGGGGTTAGTACCATTCTCACGATCATATTCCCCCATCTCATCATAAACATCAATCGACTTTTTGAATTTACCATTTTTAGTAATGCAAATTAAATCATCATTATAAAAATAATGGCTAGAGAATCTAATGAGTTGCTCATTTATAGAACGATAGTGATTAGATAATGTAAAGCTCATTCAATTTGATGATTTTGCTTTATCTAATAACGAATCTACATTATCTAGATGTCCAGTATACGTTTCGTCTAATGATGTTGCTCGTGAGAAAAATGATGTTGGTTTTAATTGTTTGTCATCACCCGAAACAATCGAAAACTGACATCGATAAACTAGTGGCAATCCTCTCTCAATTCTTAATTGACTAGCTTCATCAAAAATACCATAATCAAACTCATTCTGCTTAAGTGGCACAATCGCAGTCGTTGCATCTGGCGATAAAATTCAAATCGGAAATGCAATGCGAAGTATTGAATAATATTCTTTAATGACTTTATTAATATTTGGACGTTTGTTTAAATTGGCAATGCGAACTAATTCCGTTCACTTAATTTCATCTTCGTGTTTATTAACTAATTTTTCTTTTAAATTATGAATGAAGTGATCACGAATAATTTCATCCATATGTTTTGCGTGTAATTTATGATGATCCCAATAATTTTTAATTAATGTTTGGGATGTCTTGTTCTGTTTAATTAAATCAATCAAGAGTTGAAAATTAGTATTTGTCAGTCAATCATATAAGGAAACATATTCACTCACTAATGAATTTTCATTAATAAATGCGAATATTTTTTGATTATTAATAATATATGTTATCTTGTTGTCAACAATTTTTTGCAATATTTCTTTGGTTTTGGAAATGTCAATTTGTTCAGAAATCTTTCCGCGTAATTGCAATGCCGGTTTCTTATCTAAAATTTCATTTTCAAGTAAAAATTTAACCATTACAAATCCGCGATCTTTTTCAGAAACATTTTCAAATGACTTTAGAAATTCATCGGCGCGTTGAAAATTAATTGCATCATTATTAATTTTTTTATCACCAAAGACATTATCGAAATAAACTTGTATTTCTCTCAACAAATTAACACGATTAACAAGATCGTGTAAATCAATTTTATCCATTGCCAGCTTGTTAAAAATAAATTTAATGATTTCTATATGGCGCTGATATTTAACCAAATCTATGCTGTCGTATTTCCCTAATATTTCATAAATTGTTTTTTTATTCACATCAACATATGTAGATAATTTTGCAAACAATTTTTGATAATTTAACAGATCAAGATAGGTCTGATTTTCAAGTTTTAAACCTATTTTGTTTGTAGCAACTATGAGATGATTAAGTTGCAAAATCTTTTGATAAAAAACCGAACTATTTTTTTCATCAAATGCTGACATCGCTAAAGCACTTAATGATAAAAGACGATTGTCCAACACATCTAATGCAGCTTTCTTTTCGGAGATAACTACTACATTTTTATCCGCTAGCAATAAATTGGCGATTAAATTAGCGACAACTTCCGATTTGCCAGTCCCCGGTGGTCCGTAGATTAAAGTGTTCTTATTTTGTGAATTAACGACCGCTAATTTTTGAATAAGATTTAGAGGATTATTAATTTCATAGATTTGATCTTGTTCGTAGATAAGATGGTTTAAATCGTGATGAAAAATTGTATCATATGTTGGAAATTGATAATCTTGAGCTAATAGCTCATCGTAGTCCCGTAACATTTTTGCGCCAACTGGATTGATGGAGCAAGCAAAGAAGCACTTCTTTATGAAAATTGTGGATAAATTTGAAGATTGTTCTTTAGTAATTTTATTAATGCTTGAGAATTCAGCATCAATTGTCAATGTTGGTATTATTGATACAAATTTATTAAAGTATTCATTCGCATTAAAAATATTTGCATCAATCGATGAAGTAATACCAGTTTGCTTTTCCAATTGTTCGTCTAGCGACAACCCTAGAATTTCATTTCCATATTGTTCATCATCCAATTTACGAACAATGTATTCTCCTTGTTCATTGCGAATAACCTCGATTTCGATATTGATCAAAGGAGCCCTTACATGCAAATCATCATGCCCTACATACGAAATAGTTCCTTCAAGTAGCCCATACGATAGGTGCAATCTTCAAATGGAAGTATCGTAATATTCAATTTTAGAATTAAGTGAATATTCTAATAATTCATCAAGAATGTGTAATTTTTCATCAATAATTTCATCAATCAATTTACGCTTTATGGTTGTAAGTTCTTTAACGTTAGGCATTTTAACCGATGTGTGTAATACTGCTAACACTTGAGCCAAACTTGTTTCATCAGCAGCATCATTTATGATGGTGGTAATTTTATTAGCCAAATCATTTTTATTAATTTTTAATTCACTAATAGCATTACTTTCTACAAAATTTAATAATTCTGATTCAACAAACAGTGAAAGAAAATCTATAAAATGAGTGTTAAGAAATAATTCCTGGGCATTTTTGCTACCGGCCAATAAGTTTTTTCTTTTTTCTAATAAAACTGACTTGTCCATTGTTAATTAATAATAAATGAGAATTATGCTTTTTAAAATTTATTAACACATCTAGCACATTTACCATCTGAGCAATTGCGGACACTAACACTACAAGGATCGTGATCAGCCTTCTTAATAAAGTCTTGAATCAATTGGTCGACACTAACACCTTGTTTTTTTAATTTGGTGTATTGTTTCTTAAGTTCTTTTCCACTATAACCCCTTGCAACTAGTAAAGCGTATAATTGGTCCGATTTTGACATATACATAATTGTATCTTAATAATTAAAATGATGGGTATATGTGCTAATACTAATTACCACATTTTGCTTAAAAACATAAATGTGTTATAATACTCTCACTTCAATCGGACATATCAATCATTTAACATGAAACCAGACAATTCTTGGTTATTAAAAGATACAGATTCAATTTTGCGTAAAGAAACGCAAGATTTACTCTTACCGGTTAAAGAACAAGATCAATTACTAATTGACCGTATGGTCACTTATATTGACGCTTGCTATGATAAGAAAGACAAAGAATACAAGATTCGCAGTGGTATTGCGCTAGCTGGACCACAAGTTGGATTGTTGAAGAAAGTGATATATTTACATTTCAATGTTGGCAATAAAGAATACAAATACTTAATCGCTAACCCTAAAGTTGTGGCCGAATCAATGCTATTCGCTTATGTAAGCTCTGGCGAAGGTTGCTTAAGTGTTGAAAAAGATGTTAAAGGTGTTGTAAAGCGTCGCAACCGTATAATCGTGAAAGCGTATGATCTAATAAATAAAAAGGAAATTAGTATTGATGCTGAAGGCGTATTGGCAATTTGTTTGCAGCATGAAATAGATCACTTATCTGGTATCTTGTATTATGATCGCATTAACAAAAATAGACCACTTGTAGTAGAAACAGATTGAATTAAATATTAAATAAGGAATAATTTATGGAAAATATAAATAACAATAAAACACCAACATACATTTTCGCATTGGGTGGTGTTGAAGAAATTGGCAAAAATATGTATTGCATTGAGCACGATAATGAAATTTTCATCATCGACTGTGGTATTAAATTCGCAGATGAAAATGTCTTATTGGGAGTAAATGCAATTATTTGCCCTTATGACTACCTAGTAGAGAATAAAGACAAGGTCAAAGGTTTAATAGTGACTCACGCCCATGAAGACCACATTGGCGGTATTCCTTATTTGCTTAAGACTATCCCTGTCCCTAAAGTATATGCCGCAAAATTAACAGCTGGTATCATTACGAAAAAATTAAAGGAACATAAAGATGTATTACCTTTCAGTTTTGAACATTTTGATGACAACACAAAAATTAAAAGCAAATATTTTAATATTGAGTTCTTCCGAGTATGTCACTCCATCCCAGATGCATTTGGGATTTATTTAGAAACTCCAAATGGAAAAATTGTGTCTACCGGTGATTTTAGATTTGATTTTTGTACACAGGGCGATGAATCTGATATCTTAAAAATGGCAGATCTAGGTCGTAGAGAAATCGATGTATTACTTTGTGAGTCAACAAATGCAGAAACAACTGGGTTTAGTGTTAGTGAAAAAAATATTATTGCTGAATTAAGAAGATTAATTTACAAAGCGAAAGGACGCATTATTATTTCTACATTTGCCTCCAACCTAGGAAGAATTGAAGAAATTATTGAAATTGCTGTCAAAGCTAATCGAAAAATCTGTCTATGTGGTCGTTCGATGGAAACAAACATTGAAACTTCAATAAATGTTGGCTTTTTAAATATTAATAAATCTTGTTTTATTGAAACGAGAGATGTCAATGAACTAAAAGACGAAGAAGTATTAATTTTATCAACTGGCTCACAGGGTGAAGAAATGGCTGCTTTAAATCAAATGGCTGCCGGTAAACACACTTGGATTACTTTGAAACCAACCGATACACTAATTCTTTCTTCAAATCCAATTCCTGGAAATTTTGCTTCAGTAGAAACACTCGTTAATAAGCTTTATAAAACTGGAATGACTATTATTCAAAATTCACCTGAACGAAGGATTCATGCTTCTGGACACGCTACTCAAACTGAACAGCAATTAATGTTTAAGTTGATTAATCCACAATATATTGTCCCAATTCATGGCGAATATAAAATGCTACGAGCACTTAAGAACAATGCAATTGAATCAGGGGTTAACGAACAAAACATCATACAAGTTGTTAACGGACAAAAAATTGAATTACTAGACCATGTGGCAAGAGCAACAGAAGATTTTATTGATATTGGTGAAGTCTATGTTGATGGTAACAAAATCAATACCGATTCGACCGGTGTATTGAAATACCGTCGTGTGTTATCACAAGATGGTGTGTTCAATGTCACTATGTTAATTGACCGAGCTAACAAACGCATTACTGAATTACCTATCATTGCTACGCGTGGTTCATTCTATGCCAAAACATCTGCACCATTGATTACAAAAATTGCTTATTCTATTAAAGACAATGTAGAAGCGGCAATGAAAAAGAAAAGTTTTAATATTAACAACAACGAAATCCGTAAGATTGCTGAAAATACTACCGAATTTTTTATTTGAAAGAATAAAAAGAAAAAACCATTGGTGCGAACAACGGTTTTTGATATCTAATTAGTTTTCTTTGAATCTTCAGTCGGTGGTTGCTGAGCAGCCGATTCTTTTTGTTTTGCAATCATTTCTTCTTGTTGTTTTTTAATAGTTTCTCAATCAATACGAACATTAGAATATTTCTTAATTAATTCATTAGTAATTTTTTCTTCAAAAATTACATTACGAATTCCTTCAAATTTTTCTTTATTTTCTTTGTAATCACGAATCGATTGGTTGCTTACTTTGTAATATTGTTCCAAAGATGCATTTATTTCATCATCTGTAACAGAAATATTTCACTGTTTACCAAGTTCGCGAAAAATTAAAGTTTTAATAATAACCTTCTTAGCAATTTCAGTTAAATTGTTTTCGTTTTGTTGTGGAAATTGAGTTTTTAATCTTTCTTTTAATGTTTTAAGTTCATCTTCATCAAATGTAGTTTCAAAATTGCGCACGGTTTCTTCCATAATTGCATTGAAAACGTTTTCACGCGCAATAATATTTTGCAATTTCATATTAATTTGTTGTTGCGTTTCGTTTTTAAATAACTCAGTCAAACGTTTTGCATGCATTTCAACCATTCTGCGATCAGCACGCAATGCAGTAATAACGATTTCTTTATCAGTATTAATTGGTGTAAGTTGTTTTATTGTTGATTTTAGTTCTGCCATAATGCTCCTTAAATAAGTGTTTGATTATACTTTCCTATTTGTAATAGTTTCCAAGACTTTTTTAACAGGTTTGTACGAGAAGCGGTGAAATTGTTTTATTGGTCCATATTTTCGTAATGCTTTCAGATGTTCCATGGTGCCATATCCTTTGTGCTTGGCAAAATGAAAATATGGATACTGTTTATCAATGGCTTCCATGTAACGGTCTCTAGACACTTTAGCAAGAATACTAGCTGCGGCAATGGAAATTGATTTTTCATCCCCTTTAATGATTGATTTTGTTTCATAACTGGTATTAAGTTTTTCAGCATCAATCAAACAAACATCAGGTCGCGTTTTTAATTCATCAATTGCTTTTTTCATGCCATATATTGATGCACCTTTTGGGTTCATTTTATCGACTTCTTCTGATGTAATGAATATTACGGAATAATCAATGGCATTTTTTTTAATCTCAGTAAATAATTTATTACGCTTTTGCTTTGACAATTGTTTTGAATCAATAATTTCATTGTTACGATAGCTATTTGGTAAAATAACGGCGGCCACAACTAATGGTCCAGCTCAAGGACCGCGACCTGCTTCATCTAGACCAGCAATGTATTTATAACCTTTAAGTCGATACTTTGTTTCAAATGCATACATATTCACTTTATTTTTCATAATTTACCTTAGCTATCCTCCCATTTAACATTTCATTGAAAATAAAATCAATCCCTCGATCCGTATCTAATTTTAAATCGCTGCGAATAAACTTATATTTTTCACAAACTAGATTCATAAATGCATAAAAATCTAAATTTTCAGTCATGCCATATTTACTTTCCAATTGATTCATGTAATTATTTTTTAGAAATTGATATCCTCAAGATACTACTTCATCCAATGGAAGTACATCTTTTTTAATCGTACCAATTAATGCTAATTTATATCCGTCAACTTCATTGTCAATTTTTTTAACTAATACTCCTGGCGAATCATATAAGAAATAATTTTGATTAATTTTAACAAGTTGTTTTGTTTTAGTGACACCAGGTCGGTTTTCTACGATAAGTTTGTTACTTGATGCTAAGAAATTAATTAATGATGATTTACCAACATTAGGAAGCCCTACTACCATAATATAAAATTGTGGAACGAGTAACCCCTTGGATTTTAATTTAGTAATTTTATGAACAAAAATATTATCTATTGCATTGATAATCTTATTTTTAAACTGTCTGTCTTTGATAGAACCAACAATTGTGTTTTCTGGAATTCTTACGTTTTGAAGATCTGCTAAATCGGATTTAAGCGCAATAGTTAATATTTCCTTTTTAAAATTTAGAGTCAGTTCGGGATTACTAGAAATATGAATAGCTCTCGCATCAACTACTTCAATAATGAGATCAAGATTTTGTGCTCCTTGTATGTCACGGAGGGTTCTCGCCATGTGACCAGGAAATCAATTAATTGCCATCGTGTCTTCTTTCTAGTCAGTTGAGCCCTGACGATATACTTTTAGATTACCATCAATATCAGTTATTGTGGATACAGTAATTAAAGCTTTTGGATCAACCGTACGAATATGTCTAATAATGTTTGGCACTTCAATATACATACAAACAGTTCATAGAATGTCTTTATCTTTTTGTGAATATGCACCAATGTTTCTAGCGATGCTCATTGAGTGAGTAAATTTAGAAGCAAACAAATGATCTCGAATTGCAAATAAACAATCGCTAATAATTTCTACTTTAACAATCTTGTGCATTGGGAAGAATTTATTTAATAAAATACCAAACATTAAAACAGATAAGAATGAAGCCACAAGGTTTGCCGATAAAAAGAAAGCAAAATTAAAACCTTGAGAATTAACTATTCCAGCGGAGACGTACGATCCAATGACCGAGCCAATTATCATTAATGAAGAGTTCACAATAATCATAAGACCCCCAAGTGGTTTGTGTTTAACTGATGAATAATAAATAGAAACAAAATCACTACCAGCACTACAACCACCAATGATGTAAAGGATTGCATAACTAATGGAAGCCATGATTCCATATACCAATGCATAAATAAATAATAATAAAGCTTTATATGGGTCGTAGTCCGGATTAAATATTTGATATGGTTCTACTTGCATAAGGCCTGTTGGTTCATATCAAAAGGGGATACAATAAATCCCTTTTAAAACAAAAATATTATCAGAGGCACCAAACCCACCAGGAACGCTTCCCTCTGCAATAGTGTCTCCAAAAATAAAAACATGATCTATTCCTGGAATATATGAAAGTCCTAAACCAAATAAACTGTTAACGCAAACAAATACCAAAGTTAATAACGCAAATGTCTTGCCAATTTTTTTATAACCGAAAATGAACAAAGGAATATTGAATACAATGTATAGACCCCAAAACATCAAATTGAAAATTAGCGTAACTATATTGTGGTCGAGGTTGGTAAATTGCAACATTAAAGTGTTAGAAAGACGCGCAAATCCCTGAATTATGGCGCTTAATCCTGAGTTATACAATCCAGTGTTTTTAATCATGAATTGTATAACAAGCCCCATTACCAAACCAATTACAATAGCGATTAAATAACGCTTTCAAGTTGAATTACGACCGTATAGACTCGTAAATTTAAGGCTTCCGGCTTTTAATCTAGTTGTATCGTATTTGCCAATATCAAAAGACTCAGGAGCCTTTTCTTTAACAAAACCAAAAAAACGACGGCTACCTTTGTCGGCAGTTTTTGTATCCTTAGGTTTACTAACTCTCTTTTTAGCCATGCCCAATTTAGTTCTTGGTTTTAATTCTTGCTGATTTACCAGAACGCTGTCTCATATATGAGATATATGCTCGTCTTACTTTACCACGCTTGCTTACTTCAATCTTAACGATCAAAGGTGAGTGGTATGAAAAAGTTTCTTCAACACCAATGCCACTAGATTCTTTTCTAATGGTGAAAGATTTAGATAATCCTTTACCTGTAATCTTAAGCACGATACCATCTAATTTTTGTACACGTGTTTTGTTGCCTTCCACAATCTTAATGTGAACCGAAATAGTATCGCCAGCACGAAACTCTGGTAAGTCTTCACGCATTTGTGATTTTTCGATTCTTTTTAAAATTGCAGTCTTATTTAGTTTTTGCATTTTTATTCTCCTTTAAATATTTTTTATACATATCATTACGATATTTTTTTGTTTTGAGTATCTGTTGTTGCAAACGATACTCTTTAATTAATTTATGATTACCGCTTAATAATACCTTAGGAACTTCATATCCATCATATTTTAATGGTTTTGTGTAAACCGGGTAATCTAACAAATTATTATCAAATGTTTCATTAATCAAACTTTCATTATTAATTGCTTTGTCTTGGAGACGAATGATTGTTTCAATTAATACCATTGTTGGAATTTCACCACCAGTTAGAATGTAGTCACCAATCGACACAACTTCATCAACGTAATTAATTAATCTTTCATCAAATCCTTCGTAGTGTCCTGCTATTAATATAAGATCTTTATTTTTACTTAATTGCCTAGCTTTAATTTGCGAATATGGTTGTCCTTGTGGACTCAACAAAACAACTTTTGTGTTTTTTGTTTTGTATTTCTTAATCGCTTCCACTGTGGCAGGTAATTGAATTACCATACCAGCCCCACCACCGTATTGATAATCATCAACTCTCTTTGTTTTCTCTTTCGAAAATTGACGAAAATCAACAATTTGAATCTTAACAATTTTTTTTTGAATAATTTTTTTAACAATCGATTCATTCAAAAAGTTGTCGAATAATTTTGGGAATAATGTCAGAACGGTTATTTTCATTAACTATTTGTTTGTTCTACTTTTGTTTCCACTGCAGGTTTTTCTGACGCAGTTGGTTGAGCAGGTGTAGTTTTCACCTTTTTCGCTATTCTAGATTGTTTGTTTGCTTTTTTAGCGGCTTTTCTTTTTGCTGACAATTTACGTTTATGCTTTTTGGCAGCTTTTTTAGACTTAGTATACTCAGCTCAAATCCCTTGCTCTTTTAGCATATTAAGAATTGTTTCTGTTGGCTGTGCTCCCTTATTTAAGAATTCGATAATTAAATCTTTCTTAATTTAGATCGGAAGAGCACACG
>JAITPK010000021.1 GCA_031289475.1 Mycoplasmataceae bacterium
TTGCTAATCACAATTGTTAATATTATGCAAGTAATGAAAACGCCGGTAAAGACGATCAATATCCATGGGATATAAATGTCTTGAAATTCCAAAATATCTTTTAAAAATCATATTAAAAACAATAGCACTATTAAAAAACTAATAACTAAAGCCACCACCAACAGTAAATATTTTTTTAAATACTCTTTTAACATTAGTAATTATTATAGTTTTTTATTTGCATTAAATCGCCATCCTTCTAATGTTTTTGATACCTTAATTATTGCTTTGTTAAGAGCGATGACAAACGTTTATGCTTTGAATAAATGTTATAATTAATAGTGAGTGTAAACAAAGAAATTAGGGCTAGATTAAACTATAAAAAGAAGCCTATAAAGAAGAATCATAAGCCAATAACTCGACGCAAAAAAGTTGGTATTATTTTAGGGTCTATATTCGGCGGTTTGGTTCTCGCTTTCGGTGGCACCATTGGAATTATTGCGTTGGTGACATATATAAAGGGAGAACAAAACAAGAAAAAGGATCCTGTTATTCATTGACAAACTTATTTCAATCATGTTAATACTGAACCGCATGAAGAAATTGGTGAAATCTATACTCAGTTTGTTGACCCATCGGTATCTGATGGTGGCTTCCACATAATTAACGAGGCAAATACTTTGTTCACTATTAATGAGAAGTCTGGAATACTTTCTGTTGGTAGTGAACCTCTCCAAGCTAATACTAGCTATCAGTTTGAAGTAGAATGAGTTCCATATAGTGATGAGGTTTACAATTATGCAAAAACAAACATTGAAGTACTGACAGCGCCACAAGAAGCAACTCAAACCAAAATCACTTGAAGAACACCTAGCGTATTTTTAGATATACCAGTTGCCGCTAGTTCTGAAATTGGTTTGGTTTACAATGATGTTGCTGGGACAGACCCTGCGCCAAATACTGGATCTTGACAATTGAGTGGCCCGAGTGCAGATAATTTTGCCATTATTAATGGCAACCTTTCTGTTGGTGATACTCCGTTGATTGCATCTAGCACATATGAAATTACCGTAACCTGAGCTCCGGGAAACATGTACACAACAGAAGTGAGCTCATTTACATTAAAAACAATTGACACATCTTATGATGTCTACTCTTTTTCTAATGCTATGCCAAGTACTGATTATGGATATGCAGGAGCATTAGATGGTGGAATACTTAAAAACTGATCAATTAAAATTGATACATCTTCCACCCCGTCAGAAGAAACATCAGGACAAGTTGGTGGTCCTTTATTGCAATTTACAGGTTTCTATATTTGAATTGGTTTTGTTTCAGATGAAATGACAGATATGTCAGCAAGACCAGGAGCAAGCGGGGGAGATGACCATTATTTCTATTCTTCTACGGCATGGGACACAACTTCAGGCAGCAATAGTTGATTAAGGTGAACTTACGATGGTACCAAGTATTTAACTTTAACTATATTGGCAGAAGAAAGCGCATCTATTATCAGGGGCTATATGGCCAATCAGTGCAATTCATGTGAATGATTTGCTGGTATTGATAATATATGTTTGCTCCCACCACAAAGCTAAATTTTTAAATAATTTTCATTTTTGAAATAATATTTTTAGTCAAATCTAATTTTATTATTAGTTTATAAGCACTTTCCACCGCTAATCTGCCCAATGTTTTTATATCATGTGCATCGGCTTCAATTAAAACTTTACATTTAGTGCCTGATACCATTTCTCAAAAATAATTATTAGGATAATCCATTAATCTTTTTTTAGATGATATTCCGTTAATGTTAAAACATAAGGGAATATCATATTTCAATGAACAATCAATCATTAGGTTAGCCAGACGAATAGCATCTTCGTCTCAGCTATGATAAAAACTATATGCATAGTCTGGGTGAGCAATAGCTGAAAATAGTCCGCTCTTGCAAGCGTCTTCTAATTGTTCACCATATTGATCTAAATCAAATGCACTCAAACTTTTAAGATCCTTAGATAAATGTGGGTTACCAAGGTTGTGGTTGCCTAAGATCATGTAATCTACTTTATCACGTAGGCTTTTATAAAATTTATATTGGCTACGATGATATTCAGCTTCAAATCCTACTAAGATATGGATTTGATTTTGATAATGTTGTCTCAAAGTTTTAACTTCGTTAATGTAGTCATCAACTTCTGATAAATTTAAACGAAAATTACGATGTACTTTAAGTGGAGCATGTTCGCTAAAACCTAAAGTTTTGTAGCCGAGTTTGATTGCAGCTTTAATATTTTCCTCAATAGTATTTTTTGCATGATGGCAATACACGGTATGTGTGTGGTAATTATGTTTAAAGTCTAATTTCTTCATATTCTAAGCTATAACAAACGAAACGTCTTCTGATACAGTAGTTTCTTGCGAAAGATCGTTAATGGCCACTACTCTAGCTAAATAGTTGCCAGCAGATAATGTATTACCGCCCGGTCCAAAAGGTTCTTCCATATCCATAATATCAGATGTATATGGTTGCCTATCACCAAAATCGTGTCATTCCAACTCTCCATCGTTTTTAGTATACTGAACTTGAAAACTGGTGGTTTCTTGAACAATGTTATATTTAGCAGATGGTTCATTAACTGTCCAATTTAATGTATTAGATGTAATAATTTGAACATCTTTAGGCGCAGCAGGTTTTAAAGCATACTCATTTAATAAATCGCCTAGTAATTCATATCCTCTTTTATTTGGATGTAAATCATCATAGGATGAATATTCAATCACAATATCAGCAATGGTTTGTAAATCAATTGCAAAAACATTGTTTGGATAATTGTCCTGCATTTCTTCAAACATATGTTGGAATGCATCATGTCATTTAAAATAATGCTCTCCTTGATTTATCCTACCAAAGCGATAAGGCATCACTAAAAAAAGCATTGTGCTAGAATCTGCAAGATCTAACCCGCCTGGTCCATCTCCCATAAGTTGATTGACTCAACTACGGTAGATATCCACGGCCTGTGTTGGGTCATCGTTGTCCCAAGAATCATTTACCCCTATATTGTTAATAATAAAATCTGGGTTACCGTCAAGATATGATGGCACTCCTGATGTTGTCGTTAATCTACTATACGAATTGTCATCAACATCTACTCCGCGGTAATTGTTTCAACCAGAGTTAGGATTAATGGGATCGTTTTTTGTATAGAATTGCGGTGCTTGTGAAGTTTGTTCACTAATTTTTTGGCCATATCAACCTATTTGACCATATTCATATCCTAAATTGCGACATAATCCTGCAAATGTTTGATTTTCAGCACCCGGCATATTTGCTTCAGTGATTGAGTCACCATAAATCAACACTTTTTTAGGTGGTATCTCCCCCAAATTAGGAACAATAATATCTTTACCCTTTTCTAAGAGTACATTAAGAATATTTAATGAATCGGGTCACTCTCACCGAGCATCATTATTATTGTCGATTGATGACACTACAATAAAAGCTTTATGATTTTCAAAATCATTTAATTTATTAGTGAAAATCAAAATATTACCTAAGGCATCAGATCACGTCTTCTGAATTGGTGTAGTTGAATCATCAATATAACAATTTAATAAAATGCGAGAGCCAAATGATGACGAACATCACCCATTTAGTCCGACAGTATCACCTTCAAATTCAAAACTTAAATATGCCCCACCAGGGTATGTAGAATATGTTTTATGACCATTTACGTTGTGTTGGTACCAATTGTATGGACTCTTTTGAACATTACTAATATCAATGGAATTGTAATTATTTAGTGAAGTACAAGAACTCATAGTAACAACAGATAATATTGACCCACAAACAAATGTAGGTATCAATATAATTTGTGATACTAAACTCTTTTTCATATCGTTCGTCTTTATAGAGTAAATGGCCAATTTGAGTTTGGAAACATGTAATTAATTACTCCGTAATCTATCGTGTAAGTAAAAGAGGAAACGGACACCTCGGTGTGATGAGAATCATCAGCCCACTTAGTTTTTCATAATAAATCTTCGCCTGGACTCACCTGACTAATCGTCATACTAAGAGAATCACGATACATTGTGGTTGCAATCCTAGATATCTTAAGTTCAGCGCTTTCTTTACTAAAAAAAGAGAAATTAGTTTGCAGCGCAAGGTCACCATCTGCCCAAACCAAATCATCTGTTCAATATTCCGACAATATAAAACAACCATCTTTATCTTTAGCTACACTTAAACTAATGTTGTTGACTTTTCCTCAATCTTCATCTGTCTTGGTATTGGACATGTCTAGAAAATCTTGTGTCATTAAATACATAAACATTTTAGCACTGATCATGGATTGAACATCATTTAACATCTTAGGATCGTTTGGAGATACCTCACTATAGTCTAAGTTGGCAGTGCCAGGAGTACAGTACTCATTGGCAAATTCTGTACTACTAACTTCGTTTTTGAACGAAACACCACCCACGCAAAAATATCTCTCCACTGCTGTTGGCAATCCGCAAGAGGATAATAAAGAGGCAGATACAGCACCAATAGACAATAGCGATGAGAACGCAATAATACTTTTTAATTTAATCTTAATCATATTTTAATTATACCTAATGTTACCATTAAGATAGCTCCCTAATAAAACACACAAAATTAATTAACCAATAAAATTAATTTTCTCTTTTGCAAGGCTAATTTTCATTTCACTTTCGCCTCGGACGATAGTGCCGTCGCGTTGATAAATAGCATTAGGTATCTTAATTTCAATAGTTTTGCATTTCACACTCTTAACAAATCTTAATTTTAAAACTTTCCCATCCATAGCTGCTTTGAGCGCTGGTATAACTTTAATACGAGGGAATTTATTAATACATGTGAAATCTAAATAGTCATCATCGATTTTAGCCAGTGGGCACATTTTAATACCACCGCCAATAGCCATACCATTACCAACGGTAAGCATTAATGTTGTTAACTTAGTTCATGGTCCCCCATCGATTCGTACATCGCTGTCGTGTCATTTAAAAAACAATGTTTTAATGATTGTCGCAATTTTATAACGCATCTTGTTTGGCAAGAATTTAATTTTGTAATAAAGTTTTAAAACTTCAGTATCTAATCCAAACCCACAGACATTAATACAACGTTTGCCGTTAATATCAATGAAGTTAATGGGTCGTGATGGAGAAGTGATAATAAATTTCATTGCAGCAATTGGATCATGTAAAGGGATTTTCGTAGCCAAAGCAAAATCATTCCCCGAACCACATGGTACACAAGCTAATGCCACATTTTCAAAACGACTAATCCCATTTACTATTTCTGCCAATGTTCCATCACCACCCAAACAAATAATCGTCATCGGGTTCGTTTTGCTTGTTAAAAACCGCGCAATCGTTTCAGCGTGTCCTTCTGATTTAGTTTCGTGTAGTTCATAAGCAAAATCAATCGATTTCAAAAATTCACGAATAAGCGCTCAATTTTTTTGAGACAAACCGTGCCCAGCAATCGGGTTATAAATAATATGATAAACCATATGTTAATTATAGTTAAAAAATATTTCGTATATTACTTCCACTTCGTTTATGAAATTCTCAAATCTGGTTGTAGCAAAAATATTTGTCATATTAAACAAATAAAGGTCATCCAGCATGTGTCGGATGACCTCTTATTCGGCCAATAAACTAATTACTAATCAAGTTCATTGATATGGCAGGGGTGTCCAAAGTCTCAATGTCATACTTGTAAATCAAGTATAGCAGAAAAAATGCCATTGTTAAAATATTTTTTGTCTCTAATCGCTCATTTTATGAACGATTGGACAATTTCATCGTTAGTCCAAACAATCCTGCTTAACACAAGATCGTTTGAAACACACCTCCGTTGTGTAACGTGATTAGGATGACCATATCGAAAGTGATATTGACGTTGGGCAAAGACCCATTAGAATTCTATCTTGGCACTGATTTAACTAAGATAAAGTTCGTTTAAGCTTAATGGAACTTTACCATAAAAAAAGACCGCATTTCTGCGATCTCTAGTTTGAGTATTGCTTCCAAACAACCCTGCTTAACGGATATATATTAGCATAAAAAAGCAAAAATTACAAATTATTTTCTAAAAATTTGCTCATCTTGTAAAGATGGAATTCGCCACAAGATAACCTCCTGTGAGTTTCAGTGCCCTGCACTTTAGCTTATGGAGCAAAAGGTGAACGATATGGTAAGCCCATACCGTAATTAGCCATGACAGGAGAATCAAGATCATCAATAATGCCATCAACAGAAGTGGTAAACAATAGTGAAACGCAACTAGCGGCCCTGCCTGCTTGTATTTTTACATTTACAAAGCAGAAACAAGCCCTAGCACAGCCAACGAAAGAATGGCATAAGAAGTTTAATTGCGAAATTCGAAAGATAACCCACGAGGTTCAGTTGATGACTAAGAAGCAATTGATCAAGACGGAGCAGACATGCGACTATGTGAAGCTAATTAATCACCGCTAAATCTACGACCGTTTCACAAACGGGTGCTTGCGTAGAATTTTTAAGAGACCACAAACCGTCTCTATTATTTTGTATTATCTTCCCCTTTGTTTTAGCCTATTTTCAACAATTTTGATAAAAGAAAAGAACCAAAAGAAAATATACATATTTCTATTTAAAATTAACACCTGTTATTTATAGTTTAGTTATGTCAAACTTTTCATCCATGCAAATTTATTTTTTTAAGAATATGTATCTATAAACATCAAAAACCCCGCTCTGTGCGATATTTTCCGTTTATTCTAATCTCTCTTCATTTGTATCAAAAAAACGCCCCTACGAGCGTCTAATTGTGTTTTTATTTTTGTCCGATTGTTTGTTTTTGATCTTGTTTAAAAAATGCTACAAAAGATTTTCTCGCTTTTTCTTCATCAAAATGAACGACCACACCACAATAAGGATTATCATTATTTATATTTGGTTTTTTATAAAACTCATCTTTTATATTCGTCATATAAATATTATGATGGACATTGTGCAGTAATTCTGCTTTTTCGTTTGCTTCGCAAATTTCTTCAAATCCATTTGGAGCCAAATCCAATTTTAATAATAAATCGAAAGATGCTTCTGCAATGAATTCTTGTGCTAACAATGGCGTGGACAAAATATCTAGCGGACGAGCTTTGTATCCATTAACATTACCTTCAACCAACAGATGGGATTCTCCACCATATCTGTCGTCATACAAAATTTTAGTAATGGATGTCTTCTGGTTTTGTTTTTCAGAAGTTTGGAATATTTCAACAGGTTGAGATCTCTTTAATAATTTTTCTAAAAAACATAATTCATTTTTATCTAACATAATATGCTCGTTTATTGTTTCCGGCTTTGCCACAGCTGGAGGATTTAATTTCACAAATTCTACTGGGCGGTTCTTTTTCTTAAAATCTTTTATAAAGGAAAAAACATCTTTTGCTTTGCAGTTCCATTCGTCATCAAAAAGCACTTTCGCCCCCTTTTTAGATTTGACTTCAGCGCCGTTATAGCATTCCACATACCACTCGAACCCGCTATTTGGTTCTTCTCTTTCTTGCTGTGTCATTACTATAGACTTCACTGCAACATAATCCATAAACCCACACTGTGCTTCTATTGTATCAATTGATACAGGGTCGTATCCGCCAAACTCTTGTAAAACAAGACGACACAATTTTTCACCGTCGATTTCGATTTTTTTATTTAACAATTTCATATTTAACTCATCCTTATATTTTTTTGCTGTTTTTTATGTTCGGCTCACTCTTCTTCAGCTTTAACCAATTCTGTCTCTCTGCGTTTGGAGATTCTATCTCCCTCACCGGGCTTTCAGTAATTTTCGGCTTTAGGTTCCAACACAAAATCATTAATCTTCTGTGTCTCCTCTTTCGTTTTTGACATATTCAAAATCGCCAAGATTGCTCACCCGGTTACTTCGTGAGTTTTCTTCGCTCAATCCCCAGATGCATATTTCACAACTTCGTCATACTTTTTGTCTGGGTGCTTTTTTGGATCTCATGTATGTTGTAATGTGAATGTATATTCGCTGTTAAATCTCAATCGCTTCATGCCTTTTGTTTTATCATCAAGCACTAATTTTTTTGGAACAAAAAATCTATATCTACCATCTTCTTTATCTTTGATAGTAACTAAATAAGACCTCCCATTATTGACTTCCACAAAAGCATCTGCTTCTAACCGAAATCACAACCAACGCCCACTTTTCATTTTCGGCGGAAATCGCTCTTCTAAGCTTTTGTATCCAGGAACATCTTTTAATTCCATATCGTGTGTATTCATACTCTCTCCTTAACTCAATTTCATTTTTTTCTCAGACTTATTTCCAACTTTATGGTCTGGGTTATATTTTTCAAATATATTTCGATATGGTTCTACACACAATTTCATAAATTCTTCTATATGCTCTTTGCGTTGTTCTTTATTCAAACCACGCTTGTTGATAGTATCCATCCCATCTTGCCAAGCATCCAGCGAATTTAATAGGAAATTTATTTCTGACGCTTTTTCACTCACTCCTGGCTTATTCATCCCGTTGTTCACCATCGCACCATCTACCATTTCTGCAGTCTTATACAATTCTTGGTATATTTTTACTCTTGTGAACGCTCAGTCGTGTAACAAGTTTTGTTCATCAGAAAATTGCTCAGTTGACGCCAACGGATTCCCGTAAGCTAATATATCAGGACGCTTGTCGTCCTTGTCTCTCATCAAGTCAAAGACATTCTGGTTCCCAAACCAAAGCATTTCCAACTTCCCTTTAAAACCACGCAACGTTGAGCGATAAGCACTTATTCCTTCAACACAAAGCCATTGATGTTCACCTTTGGTGTCTTTTAAGTCTTTATCCATTACATAAGAAGAATCACACGATGAACCATGAGGCATTCCTTTTGATCCCCCACAGTCTGGACAAACATCGTCCTTGACACTGGCCACATCGATTCATTTTTCGCCAATTCTAACCTGTATCATGCTATTTCATCCTTAAAGTTTTTTTAGATGTTTTTGGCAAAATCTCCATCAACTCACCAACAGATATTGATTTAATCCAATTCTTTGTTGGTTTAATTTCTTTAATATCTGTTTGCCATTTATTTTCGCCTTGTCCTTCTATTTCATCTTCGATGCACCCTACAATATCCTTTTCTTTCAAAGAGTCAAATCAAGCGTATTCGTTTTTAAACAATTCTTTCCCTTTGTCATCGAAAAGCATTTCCCCAATATCACCAAGCGAAATGTCAAGATCCTGTGTATGTATTTCACCACCACTGCTGGGGAAAACACCAACGGACGCCGTGATTACTCATTCCCACGCACCCGGTCGTAAATGCCATTTCTCCGAATTACTTAATTTTTGTTGTTTTACTTTTTTGCTCATATTACTTTATCTCCATTTTCTTTTTTTGCTTTGCAATTGGTTTTTTAAATTCTTCTAACCCAGCAAAAACACTTGGAGAAATCTCTACCTCCGTGCCGTCTTCGTAATGTCTAGTGTAGTATTTATTGCTTTCGCTTCCATTAATCGCGACAATATCAATGAATTCATTCCCTTCTTTATCAACCGATTCATTTTGATCGCGAACATCATTAGGGTTATATTGTTTACAAGCGGTTTCTTTAAAAGACTCGCCACGCATATCAATTCCGATTAATTCGTGGTCAATTTGGCGTATTCTATTTTCCAATTCTTTTACTTCTTGTAAATCATTCCCTAAAATCGCACCAAGATTTCGCTTCTCTTCTTGCAATTTTTGTACTCTTCCAGTTACACTATTTAATTTCTTTATAAATTCACGTTCTTGTTTATTTAACGTCTCTGGATATTTTTCATCTGCCAAAGGTAAATAAGATGCCTTGTCATTTACATAATCTAAAGATTCCATCAAACTTTTAAGTGTGTTATCAGAACTTTGCCCTAACCATTTTTCAATCGCTTGGATTAAATTATCTGTGGTAACACTTTCTTCATGATCCCCACACCCCAAACAGTCATCCAAAATATAATTTTGCGCCTTTGTTAATTTTGCCATATTATTTCGCCTCCATTTTCTTTGCATGCTTATTTTTAAATTCTGGCGCTTTACCAAATTTAGGCTCTTCCATGAACACCAAAGGAGCATTTGAAATGCATTTCATGTCACCGCCAAACAATTCTTCTACTGTATCCAAACCATAATCTCCAGATTCCAATCCGTTATTGTCCCGTTCATAAATATCAATGTGGTCTATTTCTAATAAATCTCCCGGTTTTGCTGCGTTTCGACTATCTCGTACATACCACTTGCCGTCATTTTTAACAAATTCAATACGTTCATCTCAATCAAACTGAGGATCAGCACCATCAACCACACGGACATAAATCTCCGTGTTTGTGTAAACCTCAATAGTGCAATCTTTTGCATCTTTGATTGTGTCTATTTTATCCTGTCTCAACTGCTTTTCTAACGGCTTGAAATCCACACTATTGCGTAGCAAGTTATATATTACTCCCTGCAATTTGTCATACGCTGCATCGCCAATATGATCATTGATATTTTCTTTGTCTGTTACTTTAAAAATTTCACCAGATGAATTGTAGCAAATTCCTTCAATGATCAAGCCTGACAAATCTCACAGCCCGCCAGCTCCACTTTCGTCGGCTTCTTCTGGCAACAACTCTACTTCATCAGAATGGACTTTCACATTGTGAATATCGTTCAGCTCTAAAATATCGTTGATTTTTACACAATCGTCTCGTTGTAGGAAGACTTGTTTGTACAGTTTTTCCATATTATGTCAACCCCATTATTTTTCTCAAAGCTTTTGACTCGTCTTTGATTAGTTTTACATCTAATTCTTTGTCCATAAAATCTGTCAATTTTTCTAATTCACCTTCCAAAACAAAAATATTTTCCACGTCTGGCTGGAATTCGAAATAACAAATGTTTTCTCCCTCAACTTCCGGCTCTTTGCTTTCGTGGTAATCTACCGCGAATTCAAATCCTTGGTAATCAGTACCATAATCAAAAGTATTGATCGGTCTAACGACAAACTTGCCGTTTTCTGATCATAACTCGTGCCTTGCCACTTCACCGTTATCGTCTAAAAATTCATCGTTTTTATTTATAAAATTACCAATTTTATCGTCATTAAAACCAAAATCTTCAACCAATAATTTCACCATTCCATTAAATTTATATTGGCTGACTTCCGGACTAATTTTTACACTTTTACTCATAATTACCTCATTCCCATTTGTTTTATATGTTTCTCATTTTTCTTCTCTAAATCCCAACCATCGCACTCCAACAAACTTTCATCCACTGGCATAAATTCCTTCGGTACATCGCAATCTCTTATTCATTCTGCCAATGTGCTCCTGGTGTTCACAGTAGTTGTGCTTGTTTGCCCATCTAGTTGTTCTACATCGTCGGCGAACGAACGGAAACAAACGTCCATATAACTAGACTTAAGTTCTATGTTTATTTCACCAAACAGTTTCTCTAATTGTTTTACAGACTCTGGTGCAATTAATAAATAATTGCCATCTTCCCCGGCGTATGCCCATTCTGGCGAAAATCAGAACTCGTTACTTGGGTCGGTCGTCGACAACCAAAAGGAAGTAGATTTAAGACCATCTAACTTTTTCGTGAAGTCATCAAAACTTTTTGATTTTTTATAAATATCCATTAATGTAGGAGAAACATTAAAGGTTGATTCACCATGTAATGAGAAAATTGCTAACGAGTCTTCTTCGTTATGCATTTTTCACTTAAAATTCTCACCATCTCGGTCTAACCCAAAAGACACCAAACGGTAGCCTTTTTGTTTAATTAAATTAAACAACACCTTTTCGTCACCGCATGTATCATTAGCTAACGGGCTGTGTCCGAACAATTCTTTATTGTAGTCATCGCACTGAATCATTTGCATTTTAATATCAAAGTTTTCAAAATTAAATGTATCCCCATAAATATGCTCCCATTCTCAAAAGCACTCGTAATTTATATCAACTATAACCTTCTCGTTATTTTTTGCTTGATAAACAAATTCCATAATTAACCTTGTTTCATCCCATTATTGTTTTTTAACTGCTTTTGGATTTTCGCGAAAAGCTCCGGTTCGTCTTCCTTTAATTGATCGGTATCGATACACTCTTCATCCTCGGGATGAATAGTAGCTGAAAAATCCACGCCAAACTTGGCAGACAAAAACAAAACAGTCTCTTTATCTGGTTTGTGATTTTTAGTTGAGAATCTGAGGACTCCTAGTTTACTAGCTTCGTCCCTTTCTGACTCCACGAACCATCAATCGCGATTTTCTGTACTAGCAGAGGCGGTGTTTATTGGGTCGACAGCATCAGACCCAGACGCTTGCCCAATCAACGAATGCAAATAGTCTCAAACCTCCACTATTTTCCCTTCATGCTGTGGTGTGCCTCTTTTTTCGTTACCAATCTCTCGTAACTCGTTGTAATATCAAAATCCCATGTTTACCTTCTATATTAAATATATAGAGTAATTTTTGGCTATATGTATATCCGAGAATTAACCTCTGGCTTGCATGCAGCTTGGGTTGTAATAAATGTTGTTTGTTTTCTTAATAGACCCATCCGCCAAACAATTAGCAATATCACAGGCTTCGAAATTCACCCCAGAGGCAATAATGTAATGGTTCATCACCGTTTTCGGGCTGTTGCCCAACACTAATGCGATTGTTGGCACATCCACACCCATTTCGTGCATCAAACTTGCTTTAGTTCTCCGCAAACTATGTGCCGACCAATAGAAAGGCAATTTAGATCATTTTCTAAAAACTCTCAATCCTTCTTGGATCTGTTTGATTTTTAATCTTCTTTTAGGTAATTCTTTGCAAAAGAAACGAAACATATCAATGGGGATAAACACCTCTCTACGTTTACACGTCTTTTCTGTGTTGATCCATATTTCCACACTCAACTTCCCACTGAATTTGCTAATGGCCTCCCTTACCACAGCCTTTTTGGTTCACTTAATTGAGCAAAGTTCTCCAATCCTCATTCCACTAGCCAACAAAGTTTCATAACAATAATATGTTTTCTTTCTGGCATTCGTCGTTCACTTCTGCACTGACGTATTTCCTATATCTTCTTTAATTCACTCATCCCACTTCTCTTTTATCTTCACTATTTGTTCTACATCTAATCGCGTCGTTTTCTTCGACACTTCCCCAGGCCGATTGTGCAAAAACTTCGGATTAAAATTTATTCCATAAAAATGGTTAAACCCAAACTTAAAAGAGGTGCACAACGCGTGTGCATAATTATTACTTACTGTTTTATCTATTATCTGATTTGCATTTGCCAAATCCTGCTCATACTCCCCCGAAAAACAATGCTTAAATCTTCTAATCGTGTCAAAATGTTTTTTTGACTTTAAGCTTTTACACCTACCGTATACTAACTCATGGAAGTTAATCACTGGCTTTATCGTTATATATCCGTCCATAAAATCCTTTCCACAATTAACGATGTTAATTGCCGTAATATAAAAAACTATAAATACCTATCGCACTTACGACAGTTGCTTTATTTATCGTTGCAAACTCCAAAACCTCTAAACGAAATTTTGTTGTTTGCTCTTGTGATTATAAAGATGGCTCAGATAGAAATTACCCAGCCAGCTGTCATTAAAAAACCTATCTTTTAGATAGGATTTTTAACATATTTTATTAAAATTTGCGAAATCAATCAAGAAGTAGTTGTTTTGTTTTGTTTGGCCAACACTTCCAGTCGCTGCAGCAAATCCCCCGGTAACGACAAATGGACTAATCGTGATTTTTCTCTTGATAGTTTAACATCTGTCATCCCCTCTTTAAACGATTCAAATAAAATTTGGGTTATAAAATGCGACAAAGATAAACCAGCCTTATCAGCCGCTTTTTTGCTAGACTGATAAATGCTTTGCTGTAAACAGTAAGTTTTACCTGTGGTGATTACACCATACTTAGTCCGTTTCGATTTCACCATTTTATTCATACACTAATAATACCACAAAAACAAAATAATAGCAATTAATTTGCTATCTCCCACAAAAACCCCGCTCTGTGCTATATTTCCGTTTATTCTAATCTCTCTTCATTTGTATCAAAAAAACGCCCCTACGAGCGTCTAATTGTGTTTATTCGATGGTTTTAGCACTACTTCATCTTTAACGTTTTGTTTTTCGCTCTGCCAGTAGATTCCATTTCCCGTCTTTTAGCGTAAACCTCGTCATATTCTTTGATCATGTCGTTAATATCGCTGTTATTATCTTCATTCACACAATCTTCGCTTAACAAACCGTTATCCAAGGCTTGGTATCCAATTTCAGCCATCAGAGATCGTTCTCTTTGGTGCAAATCTTCGATTTTCGGGAGTTTCTCTATTACCTTTTCAGCAACATCATTTCCAGTAATACATCACTCATCATAGTAACCAGGCATCTTCCAAAAGATAGATTTACTAATATCTGCCTTATCAAACTTTTTACTATCACCAGCTACGACAGATTCAATTAGGTCTATTTCTTTATCAGTCAAATCTTTGGACATTTTTGGCAAGCCAATATCTTTTGAGTGAAACGCAAAAATTTCTTCCGTAGTTACTCCATCATTTTCTGAAGAGTCGTTATAAAAAATCATATTATTTGCCGCGTATCATCCACTATTACCACTAGCAAACTTAGCAGTCATCTCATCTAGATCAATTGGCGCTATACCAGCACCCATCACTACTTTAACTGCTTCCAGCATTTCGTCGTAAGTTTCAATTTCGTAGAGTTTTATTTGCTTCACAATTACCTCATTCCCATTTTGTGCTTTTTGGTTTGGGATTGGTTTTCTCTATACTCCACAATAGCATCAATAATATCTTTTTTTGAGCATTCTACTATCACGTCAGAGGACCCATTATCAATGCAAACTTTGCAAAATTCAGGGCTCTTGTCTACTAATTCAGCCATTGCTCTGGCCCACACTTCTTTATCAGAAGACTCCTCTAATTCTAAATTTATCATGTCGTAAGCAGCATCATAAGTTCTTATTTCCTCATTCCCGTCAGAAACTTCTTCTCTCGCACCAGCAATGTATATTTGGAATAATTCTTCTGCCTCCTTCTCTTGCAATTCTGGGTATTTTGTTATTGCTTTCGTTTCCTCGTGGCGGATTTTTTCATCAATTGTGTCGTGATATTTCAAATCACACACATTGATATTAAAGTGGCTCGTTTTGCTATCAAAATCATCTAAACGAAGCCTCAAAGAACGTCCTTTGGTATTCTCTAATTCCAAAAAACCTGTTGTTAACAGTTCTTCCCCAACAAAATTACGTAATTGGCTGCGAGACAAACCACAACCAGACAATTCATATTCGTAGATATAGTCTACGACTCTGTCTTTGATTTCATCTTTTTGTTTAGATGTTAGTTTACTGACTTTTTCCTTAAACTGTTCAAATTTCATATTTACTTCATCCCCATCGTTTTTTTAGGCTTCAATTCTTTATCACGTTCTGCAATTTTTTTAATCCCCTGTGATAAAAGATCAGATAACTCCGCTTTCGGGTCACTTCGGTCTAAATTATCCAACATATAGTTAATATCATTTTTAGCATATCCTAAGGACTTCATCGCTTTAATCATTTTGTCCTCAGTTTCATCGTTTTTCCTTTGTGGTTCTTCAGGCGTAAAACGCTCCACGATTAATTTCGCATATTTTGGCGAAATCCCTTTTAATTGTGCCAAGCCTTCCGTATCACCGTTGTCCAATAAACTACCGACTGTTTCTAAGTCGTTACTGCAGATGGTCAACGCTGTGATTGGGCCAACTCCACTTATGCTTAATAAGCCCAAAAAGAACTCTTTTTGTTCAAAACTTTCAAAACCAAACAAGTCTTCCACTAGTGCATTCTTGTTATTCGTAGTCATGTGTTTATACAAGTAAAGTTTCTTTACTTTACCCACCTCATATTTCTCGGTGTTAGACACACGAATATCGTAACCGATATAGTTGCTCTCAAACGTGATTGCTCCTCGTCCTTCTTCATCTCCATGCACTCCGATGATTTTTCCTATGATATATGCGTACATATTTTCTCCTTATTTTCTTTGCATCCCGCTTTGCGGTTTCTTATTCAAATTGTTAATTTGTTCACATTTCTCTGCGAATATTTCGCTCTCGCCATAAGTATTAGGGTTGTTATATTCTTCAGCTTCTGCTGCACTCCCCACCACATTACGGATGTTTATGTGATTACAGCCATCCACAGCATCTTCGAAACTCATATAGGCTCTTGTTTTTTTGCCTAAACGGATTTGCTCGTCATAAAAATCGTCATGTCAAGTCCAACCCTTTTCTTCTAAAGCATATCCGTCTTCTTCTAATTGTCGTTCCACATCCTTTTTTGCCACGAATCTGAAACCAAAATCATTCTTCGAATGCAGTTTCGACAACTGATAGACCACAGGGACTTTTTTACCATCCTGCAATCCTGTACCAATCCCACCAACGAAATAGTTTTTTTCTTTCTTAATTGTTACTTCGAACACCGCGCCAACTGGGAAAGATTTTTCTGCCGATTCCACGAAAAAATCCACATCAACCAAATTACGTCAAGGCGAAACTTGTTGATAATCTTTACTGCCTATCTCAAACATCACGGACATATTAGCTTTGTTTCATCCCTTTGCTATTCTTAATGACACCAGGGCATACGCTTATTATTGCTTGTGCCTCTTTATCAAAAAACGCTAATTCATCTAAATACTCTTTTGTACCGTGTGTTTTTACTCAAATTTCAGCATTTACTACTTCTTCTTTTGCCTTAATTTGTTTTCCGTCACTATCGTCAATAAGATCACCAATTTCGGTGATTGTTATCAACTCCACCAACGCATCCGCCGCTTGGCTTTCTGACATTTGTCCTCCACTCACTAGTACAGACTGTACTGTTTGGTTAATTTTGTTAACCTCTTGTTGTTCTAATTTACTTACATCTATTTTTTTCATAATAATTCTCCTTATTTTCTTTGCATCCCGCTTTGCGGTTTTTGTTGTATTTGTTGTTTATTTTCATCAATGAAATCGCCTATTCGTTCCGGTTCTTCTTGCAAGAACGTGGCTATTAATGTTTCATCATCATCTCAGGTATCATCGAATCCGTTTTCATATCCGTTAAAGGCAGCATATTTTGCGCCTTTGTCTATTTTTCACAATTCAGGCACCCAAAACAAACAATTTGCATCTATGCCCCTTTCTTTTAATTCTTGATCTGCCATTTCTTCCAATGTCGAAATCTCAAAAATTCGTCTATCTTCTTTCCACTCTTCAAAAACCGTTTGTCCTGAAGGATCTTTTACAAAATCCATTATCTCATTGTAGTTACTAACTCCAATTTGATCCATGTGGTCATAAATCGCCTGGTTCACACCATCGTTCTGATCACCACACCAACTCATAAATTCTCCAATTTGTTCATCACTCATTGTTACAGACAAGTTGTTATAAATATTATCAATAATCGGTTCATCATCCATTCCGCCCTTATCATATTGTGTCATGTAAGCAATCTTTTGCTTCAATTCCATATCCATAGTTTTATTCCCCTCCGAAGGTATCTATATTAAATATATAGAGTAATTTTCGGCTATATGTATATCCGACCATGTCTTATGCAAGCAAAAACATCACCTATCTGCGTTTACTCGCTAGGCCAACTTTATTTCCTATAGATCTGGTTACTTTTTTTGGACACCGGCACGTCAATTGGTTTTAATTCTCAATTTTTACCAGTTTTTTCTAAAAAAGCAGAATATTCTTCATTGTTTTCGAACAAATTAATCATTTTGTTATATGTTATAGACAAATTCTTTACTTCTTGTGACAAGACACCTTCATTAATATGAACCAATAAATTAATTGCGTCAGGGATAGCAACAAAGTCGTCTGCAATCTGTTCATTTAGCACTCTGTTGTCAATGTTTTCCAAACAATTCTCGCAAAAATCTAATAAAAAGTTTTCTAGTTGTTGTGTTTGAGTTCCATTTAATCTTAAACTCAAATCATCCGCCACATTATAAAATCCATGAACTCTTGCCATTAAATCTTCATAAAATTTCGTTTTGTTCGCTGTAGTGCAGGTCTTTTCTAAAGAAACCCCAAAAGATTCAGCAAAAAACTGGTTTATATAACTTTCATTTACCAAAGACACTCTCGGTTCATTATCTAATCACTTCACATAGTCGTTAGGCTTAAACGCATGCGCTAAATTTTCTAAAGTCAAAACATTTTCCATTCCTTCACCACCCGACAACGCAAGATATTGGTCATTTGTTAAATAAACTTTGACCTCTTTACCAGTAAACAAATTTTTCAAAAACGCTCTTGCCATTGTCTTTCTTCTATATTAAATATATAGTGTATTGTTTTGAGATATGTATATGTGCACAGAGTAAAACTATTGTTTACCATCGTAAACATATCCACAATTTTCACACTTAAAAATCCCAGAACCGTTGATTAATAGTTTTCCTTTACATTTCGGGCAATCATAACCGCTATCAGATCAATCATTTTTATCAAAAACTTGGTCTGGCTCATGTTCGCTATGGTCCCGTTTTCCGTAATTATTTCCCAAAAAACGCTGATTTGTCCCAGAATCCCCCGCTTTTGTCCCATTAAAAGTGTGTTTTGTCCGCTTTTTGCCTTTTTTATGATTTGACGTTTGTGAGCCGTTTTTCTTGCCATCGTCAAGTCATTTCATATATTTACATTGCGGGTAACCCGTACACGCCAAGAACTCTGATCCATTCTTTGCTTTCCTAATTGCTAGCGGTTTGCCGCAATCAGGACAATCATAGCCGCTATCCACAAACTCTTTCGGTTTTTGTTCACCCGGTATATTTTCTAAATACTTACACTTAGGAAACCCAGTACATCCCAAAAATTTTCCATATTTGCCTTGTCTGACCGCCAATGGTTTCCCGCACTTCGGACACTTTTTGTTTGAAAGTTCCGTTTCTTGTCTTTCTAAAGACACACCCTGTTTCCCAATTTCGCCAGTTAACATCTTTTTGGTTTCTTCTAAATTAGTTTTATACAACCCAACTTGGCCATCGGCAATGTTGTTAATCGTCTGTTCCATTTTAATGGAATACTCTAAATTTATTACTCCACTAAAGTTCTGCATCAACTCTCGCCCTACGCGTTCTCCCAATTCGGTTAAATGCAGTAGCTTCTCTCCGCCTTCACCACCCGTAATATATTTGCGGTCTTTTAGCAATTTAAAAATTGTAGCTGTTGTCGAAGGACGCCCAATCATCTTTTCTTCCATATCATCTAATATCGACGCCTGCGTATACGGCTTTGGCGGCGTTGTAATGTGTTCTACAAAACAAGTTTCATCCCCAAAATTCTCCGCAGTATAAATTTTTCCTTTTTCCAAAAAATCAATATTGCTAATCTTTTTAGTTTTGGCATTTTTCTCACCATCATGGGTATATTTCTTTCACCCCATATATTTCACCACACTATTAGTCGTTTCAAACAAACTGCCGTCGTTTTCTAACGTCACTTTTGTGCTGGCACTAATTGCCGGGTTAAATAATGCCAACATTGTTCGTTCGTATATTAAACAATACACGCTATAAGCTTCTTCACTTGTAAAAGTTTTCCCATCATGGATTAGTTTGCCCACTTTTTCAGGCTCGTTGCTCAATTTTACAGGCGATATTGCTGCGTGGCCGTCTTGCCCTTTTGATTTCTTTTTATTAAAAAAATAATCTTTCGGCTCACAAATACACAAATCACCTTTTTCATAATGTTGTTTTAAGTATTCTAATGATTCTTTAATAAATACATCATCCAGGCGCACACTGTCAGTTCTGGGATAAGTAATTAACGTCAATTCACGATACAACATGTCCAATATATCTTTTACTTGGTCAGTCGCCAAATGTAATTTTTTATTAGCATCCGCCAAAAGCTTTAAATTCGAATACGGCAATTCTGGGTTGCTTTTTGTTTCAGATACTTTAATATCAATAACCTTAAATTTATTATCTTTAATCCACGCACCTTTATACCCTTGTGCGTCTTTCATCTTATTCCACGCAATATATTCTTTTGCTTCGTCCAACTCTTCAGATCTCGGTTTATACTTTTGATTTATTTTCGTCAATACGCACTTATTAGTTTCAATTATGAATTCAATTCCATAAGTTGTCCGTGGTATAAAATCTGCAATCGCTTCATTACGCATTATTAACATAATTAACGGGATACTTTGCACACGCCCCGCGCTCTTTGCACCTTGTATCTTGCGCTGTACATAGTTTGACAATGGATAACCAATGATTCGATCCAATACACTCCTAAACCACTGCGAACCAACCTTATATGTCCCAATTCCAACCCCATCACAGTTTTTTAACTTACTGAATCCACCTTTGTAAGGCGTTTCTACAGGGTCTATTTGATTATTAAAGCGCTTTTTGCACTCTTCCTTGGTCCAGTCCTTCAACGCCTTTCTAATCGCTTTCTTTTGGTTTGCCGTATTTAATTCGTTATATACATGATAAGCAATCGCTTCACCTTCTCTATCGTCATCAGTACATATATAAATTACGCTCGCACCAGCACCCTCATCGTTAATCCTGGATATGATCTGTTTTTTGCTCGGGTATTCTTTAAATGGTCCGCTAGTCGCTTTCGGTATCCACTCAAATTCAGGCTCGAAACTCTCTCCGTCGTACCCAACTCCTTCCGTTGGCATTTGTTTTATATGCCCACCGCAAGCAATCGCTACACTTCCTGGATAATATTCTTGGCAATGTTGTCGTTCAAACTTGCCTTCTACAATAAACAGTGCTTTCACTATTCTCCCCCGTATATCGCCTTAAACATCTTGATTACATGCTTCGACGGTCTAAATGTTTCCAAAGCACAATATTCGCGGCAAAACGTTCGGTCCTTCATCTTACCCATCCCACAACAGCCTAAATTCTTTGGACACTTTTTCACGTTTATTTACCAACTCTTAACAATCTATTTAGTTTATCTATATCTCTCGCGCCAAGACGCTGGAAAGTAATATTAATAATCTCTGGTTTTGTTTCTAACACATACACAGAATCAAAATTATCCTTAAAGCTCCGCGTTAAAACATTGGATAAATCAACCACGTCTAAATCCAACTTTACAAATTTCTTATGTATCATAAACTTCGTCATACTATATTCTTTTAATTTTTATTATCTCCGCAATAATCCATCCTGTTAACCCACAAAGTGCTAACATACATACACCCCAAATCACTCACGCTAAAATTGTCATATTATCTACCCCCACACTTTTTTGTTAGATCTAACCATAGTTCACCACCGGTATACTTACCATCACTAGAATCAAGATGACAAATCACCATTTGTTCTTTTTCGTTGTGCTCACAATAAGTGATTTTGTTATGATGGCTTTTACAATGCTCGATTGCTTCGTCGTAATCAGCTTTGCTAATTTTTTCGAACTCTTCTAGAGAAACACGTTTTGGTAGATACAATTTAAAAACCATATTATTTCGCTTTCCCAGTCATTTTTACTAAAAACTCTGCGGTAAATTGTTCTCTACTGACATTTTTTGGTTCTTCTAAATTCCCTCAATCCGCAAGCGGAGCAAAATCACCAGCCGTGATTGTATCCCCTGGGTTGTGGATGACATACCCAGCCAACTTCGCATCCTTTTTATCAGCACTTCAGTTTACAACAAAACGATGTAACACTTTATATTTTGTCTTTGACAATTCGTCTATTTTTTCAGATTTTGATAGTTTTGTTTGTTTCATAATTATTTGCCTACTTTCTTCCATGTTTTATAGTCCGGGAATTCTTGCCCTACCATAGACAGTTCGTGTTTCCATTCATAATAGTTATTCCAATAACGTCTACGTTTAGTCATATTACTTACCTCCACACTTTTTTGCCAAAAGAACGTTCCATAATCTTCCAAGCATATTGATTCATATTCTCATCATTAGATGACGATGTCGTTAAACTTTTTAAGATCGAGAATTGTATTCCGTTATCAAACAACTCGAAGCAAGTGGCCAACACGCAACCGTCAATATCAAAACCACAGACATCGACATCATACCCTGTCATATCAAAAACCATTTTGTGATATTTGTTGTATGTGCTTTCAGGCAACAATCATTGAAATTTCTCATGTCTCAAAAATTTTTTTGATATTAAAAATAATGGCTCGTATATTGTGTCTTTGCCTCTAGAAGGACCTTGGGCAAGGCCAGATGTGTAATTCAACATTTTCACAAAATTACTATCCGCGTTATTCCGAAATTGACTGATAAATACGTATTTATAATTTTGTAAATTGTGTTTAACGAAATCTACTATCTTATCAGCAACTGGTTGTGTCCTAACGTTGATAAAAATCTTTTGACAATCTACTATAAATAAAATTTTCTTCATATTACTTACCTACTTTCTTTATATCGTCTGCCCACTTGCCTATTAACGTTATTGTGTTTGCATAAGCTTTAAGCAGAACCTCTTTGCTCACAACATCAATTTGATTTGGCCTGTCTGGTTCTTTTCTTGCCCTATTTGCCGCAACGCAATCCGTGACCATTTCTATTACGTCAAACAAATTCACATCCTGCGGACAATTTTGATTCAAATGATGTCTTTCTTTTGTTGTATGTAAAGTCCTAGATTCATAAACCCCATCACACCAATTACCCTTTTTATTTTTCTCATCTTTATAAAATAAAGGTAAATTTGCCAATTTTGTCCAATCGTGCACTTTTCTCTTTTCAGACAAATCATCAATTACCTTTGTCATTAATTGTTGCACATCTTCAGTGTGCGAAACGACCCACCTACGGTACTGTTCTAAAGTTATCGTTGCCCTATCAAATGGAATATACGCAAAATCCATATTAATTTTCCGCCTTACTTTTGTTCATATTTTGTCCTATTTTTTGACTCATAGATACTATATATATAGTGTAATTTCACTATATATGTATATTTTCGGGCGGCTAGTAAAGGCTATTTTTTGCCAGCCATTTGCTGTGGCTTTGATTTCTTTTCCGCGGCTTTGGCGACTCCCAGCATTGCGTCGTTAGTTTTTTTGATTTCGTTATCTAAAAAAGCCAATTCTTCCGTTTTGATCTGTGCTTGTAATTGCAATAATCCGACTGCATGGTTTATTAAGAACTTTTGTTCTTTGATTTCTTCTTGTTTTTTAATACCGTCAGCAAATTCTTGCTGGCTTTGCATAAATTGTTCAGGAATATGCGTTGTGTCTCAACTTAAATCACCAAACGGTTTAATATTCTCTTCTCTAAAAGACTTCGCCATTTTTGCCCACTTATCGGAACGATATTCTAATCAGGCTTCGTCAGTCAAATCCTCCACAAGCCATGCTTTTTCCATCCCCAATGTCGGATTTTCAATAATCTTTATGATCTTCTGGAAGTCATCGCTTTTAGACGCTACTGGGGTGATTATTTCCATCAACGCTTCGCTTTTTTGCGTTTCATTTTTACTATCCAAAAATTTTATATATGAGTCTTTCGACTGCATATACCAATCCGGCGGCGGCAAAGTATGCTTTTGGATTTCAGCCTTATATTCTAACCACTTTGTGTTTCTGAACTCCTGCCATTGCTTGTCGTCCATTTTCTGGACATATTCTGTAAATCGTTTTTGTTGTTCCATAATTGCCTATATTAAATATATAGAGTAATTTTTGCATATATGTCCAAAACAAAACGTGCCATCAATGGGAACCCCTCCCTACGACAGCACGCAGGTTTGTCTTAAAATTACTTTTGCGAAATTACCCGTTTCGCTTGTTTTTTAGGAGAATCTTCCGCAGACTCAACAGCCGTTTGTTTTTTTTGTTTCAAAATCTTATTGTAAATATTTACCAAAGCTATTGCCGGTTCTTTCTTTACAATCGGTTTTTGCCAAGCGTCTTCTTTTTTGTAAGAATGCGAAACATCATATTCAAACGTTTTCACCAACCCCACCTGCATTGTTCCTACATTTTTAGTTTTGCTTACGAATTTCTTCGGCAATCTAAAAGAGTATACTTCGTATTGACTAGGGAAAATTCTAATTTCCACCTGCTCACTTGGTGTCCCGTCTTTTTTCTTCAAAGATTTAATGTTGTAATCTTTGACATAAATATCATAGAAACCACTTGTTTCTTTTTTTGCTGTTTTTACAATTTTCTTTTCCATATTTACCTTCTATATTAAATATATAGAGTAATTTTCGGCTATATGTATATCCAACGTCTCCTAAAAAACGCCATTAATTCTTTGACACTTTACCATTTCATCGTAATCTTTGGTTGCCCATCCTTCGGCTGGCGTCCACCCTTTCTTAAATCCCCAAAGTTCGATTGTGTATTCTTTTTCATCAAAAATCAGAACAGCAAATTGGTGTTGTCATTCCACTCTATCTCTTGGAAAATTTAAGCTACCAGGATTAATAAACACCGGGCGTAGCAAGTTATCTACTTCTTGGATGTGGTTGTGGCCCATAATGATAAAATCAGGGGAAGCACCGATCCTTTCGCAAATTTGTCCGCGGTTAACCGCTCAACGCCCATTTTTAAAACAATAATCACCAACACCGTGCGTTAAATAAAAAGATCGTCCCCCAATTTTAAACTTTATATCCTTCGGGCCATCGATCACATCCTGGTTGCCAATTACTCACCAGTTCGCAATTTGGTTAATCCACTCTGCTTTGTTTTCAAAATCACCAGCATGAACCACAAAATCCGGTTGTACTTCATTTTTGATTCATTCCGTTAACTTTCCTGTGGGCTGGGCCCAAATTACCTTTCCATTTGGTAATTTTGTCCCAAAACAACGACTAAAGCAGTGATCATCACTCACAATTAAAACTTTAGGCATACTATTCTTCTAACAATTTTGCAAACTTCTTTGCCGCCGCGGTTAAATTCTCTTTGGTCGGCGCCTTTGTGATGATTTTGTTGTCCAATAACGCCCCTATTACAAAAACTTGGTACATCATCAAATCATTAATCTTATCGTTCATCAAACCCTGAATTCTCGCCATTTCCAAAGTTCCTGATTTCGAACGTCATAAGCTTAACAATGAACGGTTTTCTCCTTCTAAGTCCGCCAAAACCTTAATAATCAATTCTAACGTGTGTCGATTACTCTTCATCCCGTAGAATTTTTTTAATTCTTCCAGTTTTGCCCCGACGTTTTTGTCTAAACGAACTCTTATATCATCGTCTGCGATTTCTGGTTCATCACGTAATTCTTTACGGACATATTTACGTGGCATAACGATTTATTCCTGAATTAAAAGCACGTCATCACTTGGAAAACGGTATAAAAGCAAAGGTTGGTTCTTAACTTTTTGGAAGAAGCTTAAAACACCTCTTTTGATCCCATAGAACCCATAACGGATCCCAGGAGGGTATAAATTAATCAATAATTTACTCTTTGGGTCTATCTCTGCGCTTTTTTCCTGAATCGCTGAAATACAGCGGTTTATGTAATCCTGGTCGCGAACTACACGTTTGTTAGTTCGTCGATCAAACTCTACTAGACCGTTAGTTTTCAAGTCTTCAATTATTCAATCAGACAAAACGCCACCCTTTCCAATAAAGATGTTCAGTCATTCGCCTTTTTTGTTTTTTACCATTGCCATAATACTATATATATAGTGTAATTTTACTATATATGTATATTTTTGGGCGGGTGTCTATTTCATTCCCATCGTTTTTTTTGTTTTAATTGGGTTAATTTCGGGCGTCGTCACAGGGTTAAATTCTTCATCAAACTCCATATGCATATACCCTCTTTGGATAAAACCGGTCTCCAATTTTTTAATTATCATATTTTCTACCTCTGGTAGATCTTTGATTTTAGCATTTGACAATTCATACCACAAATCGTCTGCATCCATGTCAACTGTTGGCTTATGTGCAATAAAATTCCCCGCCTTTTGGCAGTATTCCAAAGCATCAACACCCAAAACAGAACCACGGGTCTCTCAATCGTTGCTAGGAGATTCTAACGCTATTGCATTCCCTCCCTCGATTTTGTATAAACAAGCTGTGGCTAATGTTAAATAATGGCGAAACGTTTCTCCCCTTGGCGAATTGTCAATTAACAATTCAGGATTCGTATCCGTTTCTATTTCCATCATAAAAATTGCTGGTCGAAGCAGTTCCAAAATCGCACTTAAAAGTGTGTTTTGGACTACGGCATTCGATTCTTTGCTACTAAAAAACCCCATTACTTTACCCCCATCTTTCCACGTAAGTCTTTTTTAGACTTTGCATTATTAATCTCATTCTCTTTGCACTGCACATCCACTAGAACAGATTTCAAATCATCAATCCACGTTCGTGCCAAACTAATCCCTTGCTCGAGTGTTTCAATCTCTTGTTTTACATCTTTTGGCGGAGGACAAGCTTCCAAATATGGATTTTTATGCATTGCATAATCTTCCACCTCAAACTCTTTTCTGATCTCTCACACCGCGTGTGTTTTTAACCAATCTTGATTCCCTTCGCTAGGAAAAGCAGTAACCACTTTCGCGCCACGTTCATCGTGGTATGTTAAACCATCAATCTTTAAATTAAAGTAATGGCCCTTTTTTACTTTTTCAAAAGAAAAACCTTGTTTGGTTGTCCCATGTATTGGTCCTTCCGTTACAACTATTAAATCTTCTTTACTTTTAAATCACATACTTAACTCATCCTTATTTGCTTTTTCTTTGTTGGCGTGTCTTCTCAACCAGCACCATTATTGACATCCATGATTTCACCATTTTTGTGATAAACACGCAATTCGTCTCCCAACGAACCATCAGGGCCAATAAATTGGATCGAATAGGTTTCACAACCGCGGCTCGTTTCGTTGATTTTATAATCTCGACCAATTTCTAATTGATGAACTTCCTGCACAGGCGACTCGTCTATTCTTCAAATCATTACCTTTTTATCTTTGCTTATCGCCATACTAATTTGTTCGTCTGGGTCTTTATGCCATTCGCCAGGGAAAGCATCCCCATTATCATAAAAAGGTATATCTTCTAGATCGTTACGATATTTTTTCTGTTCCACCACAGCATCTCTAATTTCACTCAACATCTCTTGAGAAAAAACATCCTTTCCAAATAAATCTTTCATTATTGTTACAATTTCTTTATCAGAAAATTCTGATAATTCTCCTACCAACTTCTCTACTTCGTCACTAATTCCGCTTTTATCTGACATATTTACCTTCTATATTAAATATATAGAGTAATTTTCGGCTATATGTATAACGCTATAAATAATAGCAATTTTAATGCTATCGATAAACAAAACGTGCTATAATCTCAATATGACAAAAAAGTGAAAGCAAGCTATTCTCTGAGGCGGGAGCATATTATGTGGTACTTCTTGTTTCACTATCGGTTTGCTAGTCACCCACGCTATTTTGCACGATTCCTACAACATTTGAGACGACAAAGGCAAGGACACCACCATTACTTTCGATCAAACCACCAAAATTGGCACTCAAAGTCCATGCAGTGATTTTCTCCAACAAGGCCAAGAAGCCATCGAAATCCACACCAAAATCATAAACAGACCAGAAAACTATTGACAAGTAAATTATGCTCTTGACAATAACGGTGCTTGATTATTAAATAGCGGCTACTTACAAGTTGATTTTAATAAATCTGATCTCGACAAACCATTGGTCGATTTAACTTTGTTAAAAGACTACGACAACCTTGATGCCGCCCACCGCTATTTTGACCTAACCATTATTTGTGACGGCAAGACGGCCACGAAGCACATTATTTTAAACGGATGGACCGAATGAAACGCTACCGCTGGTATTACAAACGATAGCGGTACCACGACTATGACAACTGCCGGGGACACTTTGGTAATCGGCACACATATCCTTAATCCTATTGGTGACATAGTTTGATCAATCCAGACAACCGGTGGCGTTGATGCAACCACATCTTTTACAAAAAATGATAATCAAGACGGAACTTTTAATTTTGTTTTACTATCCACTTATATTTCTTCCACACCTACAGATATTGTTTTCCAAGGAATCAACAACAGTCTATCTAGTAACACAATTACTATCACACTCCAACAGCCATAAATAATATAGCAAATAAATTGCTATTATTAAATTGACAAGATCAAATAATTGTGTATAATGATATTGGTTAGCTCCAGTAGTATAACCCTACGTTGTGGATAGACGTGCTACCACCTATGGAATAACTAAGTAATCTCCCGTGTGCTATTAGAGGTCAACACGTCATCCAACCTCCTTGACAACCTACTGTAAAAATGTTTATAAAGAAGGATTGAGATTATGAAAATCATGTATATTTTGAACGACGATTATGTCGAAAGATGTATTAAATATGTTGACAAACACATTTATAAAAACGTGAAGCAGAGCCAAAACAATGGTTTAAAAAGACCGAGAGTGTTTTTTATAGAAGACGAAGAAAAAGATTATGTTAAATGTTATTCACTTACTTCTAAAAAAGCGCACATTTCTATGTGCAAATCTTACGGGGATGGCGTTATTAATTTGCCAACCGCTTGTTTTTTCCCGATTGCTAACGAAGGGTGCATAGTTTTGAGCTCCCCGCTCTATGTTCCCAAGGAATATGTTTTAATAATTAACCCAGACATAATACCTCATGAAAAATGGTTACAAAGAATTTATCAAAGATACCGCTTTCAACTAGATGTTATTAACAAAAATAAATCAAAAATCAAAGAGGCAATCAACATTTTATGAAATGAAGGAACGCGAAATAACAAAATAAAAGTGGCACAATCGCACTGTATCGACTTGACAAAAGCTTTTGCTTATTGTCAAAAAGAAAACGAAATTTTATACAAGGATAATCAAATCAAAACAATCGAAAAATCACTCACCAAAATTTATGACGCGTTAGATACAGCCGCAGATGAGTTAGATTCTTTAAATAATTCTGAAACTGAAGTAGTAACGGCTTTGCGCAACGCACAAGGTCAAGTAAATATTGCTGTTTCTGAATTAGCTTCTTGTAGTGGTGTTGATATTAAAAATAAAAAACAAGAAGAAATCTTAGATGAAATTGAACAAAAATTGTTGCAAACCAAATCTTCTCAAAAGTCTTTAAAACAAAAACAAGGCATAAAATAATCACAAAAAAACCAGATAAAATGAATTTATCTGGGAATTGAAAGGCTCTATAAAACAATATCGAAAAATCCTACGATAGGAGAAATCTACGTGGTGGCTTGGGTATGTCTGGTACAATCAAACGCCACCGAATCATTATCTACTTTTTGCTTTTTTTATCTGGAGCGACAAAAATACTATTAGCTAGCGTACTAGCTTTGATACTAATGTATTTGCTTTTGCCGTTTGCTGCGGCTTTTACAAATTCTTTTGGAAAATGGAAACTTGCAGTAACAACAACGGATTTACCAGAAGCCATAGACTTGAAACTTTTACTAATAAAAGTCAAATATTGACCACTTTTTTTAACAATTGCATTCATTTTAACTTACCTCCATACTATATATATAGTGTAATTTCACGAGAAATGTATAACTTGGAAAACGAACATTACCGGCCGATTGTCTTGCCACTTTTGATAATTCGTTTTAATTCTTCCACAGTCATCCCAGCCTCAAAAGCAATCCTCTCCAATTCACCCTGTTGCTTTATTTTATCCATTTCTTTGATCAACGTTTTGTCGTCCGTGAACCCAATCAGCTTAAAACCCGCCGTGTGGTTTATTTTTTTAAACTCATCGTGTATTTTTTGTTGCACCTTTTTTGCAAACCCACCAGCGACTCTATTTTGTGTTCTCGATGATTTTTTTCTCTCAAACGCTTCGTTTTTTGACTTGGCCTCATCCGATGAATTTTTTGTGACGGCCATTTTATTAAATGAAGCTAAATCTTTGATAAGCATATTCCCGATATTTTGATGCATTTCGCCGTATCTCTTTTGCTTTTGTTGTTCCAAATAAGGTTTAATGTCCTTGTCTTTATCATTCGGGTTAAGTTTTTCATTTAAACTCTTGTAAAATTCATCAGCTTGCTGGGTGTAAGCTTTATTTCCTGCATTTACTGCCATATCCCTGTGCAAAACATCAACAATATATTTGTCTAACGCTGATTTGAGTGCATTTTGTGCAGGTTGCACTTTCTTCTCTAGCCCCAAGTCCTTCAAACGCTTCGGATCTGTAATTTTGAGATACTCTGGGTGTTCTTTAAACACAGCCAATTGTTCCAAACTATGCATAGGTTTAGTTAAATTTTCATAAACTAACCACTCACCATGTTTTTCTTTTCACTGTTTAGACTTCTTATCGTAGTATTTTACGGCTGTTGTTTGGTGACGGAACAAATCATACACCCCAGCTTGTAAATTCGCCAATTTACGCACTTTCTCGCGTTCTGGCACGTCAAATACCCTTGCTGGTGTGTCCACACCACCAGATAAGTTCTTAATAAATTGTGCCCAAACCGTTTTGTATTTTTGGGTTTCCCCGCCAATATCAACAGTATTAGACAAAAATCCTTCTAATTCTTTGCTTAACATCACTTTTGTTGCCGCGAAAGCCACTTCTGGTATTTTACCCCGCACGAGCAAATTTTCTTGTGGCGTGGTGTCTGGCTGGAACATTATTAAATGTAAGTGATGGTTATCTGAATTTTTGTGCACACTGAGATGATATTGGAAATATTTCTCATCAAAGCCATACTTTTTCATTTCAACACCGATCTGATGGAATAAAAGTTTCCCTGCCTTATCAGCAATTGTTGACAAATCATTCTCCAAGCAAACGTCTTCTCGTAACGACACCACAAAGCTCCAAATATTACTTTTTTTATGCGCGTGTTGTCTTTTGGTCTTATCTGAAACATCCATTCCACTCTTGTCAAACATCTTCAAATGGTGCTGAAAGTCTTTATGCGCGAATTCTCCAGTTCTTTGCATATATCGCTCGTACATCGTTTCGCTTATTGATTTTGGTACAAACCCGTTTTCATCTTCATATTTGTGTAATTCAGGGTTCAACAAATAATCTTCTATTCCACCTTTACCATAAAAATCTCACGAAGGATCTTGTGGTAAAAAGAATTCCCCCACAATGACAATCGGCGGCGCAATACCGTTCGCCATAAAAATTATTTATTCTCCTTAGTGCCGCTTACTTCGATCTTCAAATGTTGCTCAATTTTTTTCCTTTTTTGCAACTTTTGTAAATAACCTAAAACAGATTCAATCGAATAAAAATAGTAACACATTTCGCCTGGGACTTCCACACGAACTCTTAATTTGTAACCATTTTTCTTCCAAGACAAACCTGCCATGCTAATCCTTTTTGATTAAATCTTCTAAGCAAACTAACAGAATGTGCAGCGCACTAGTTGCTTGTAAATTAGTTTTCCTAGACGCTTTGATTTCGTCTTTAGTTGATAAAAGGATTTTGTTTAGTTCTGGTTTCCCTAACCCACGCAAAATTTTGGTATAGTGTTCGTAAAGCACCCTACCCTTTTTCGCTTCATCAAAAATCATTGTTTTCATATTATTTGCCCTCTGTCATTCCGCTCAACGCTGAATTATTACGTTCTATTTTGCTCAAAATATCCGTTTGGTTAGTTTCGTGCAAATATGCTAACAACGCCTCTCAATATTCACCATATATCGCTTCAATATCTTCCAAACTTCTACAAGTTAACAAGAAATCTAAATTAGTCAACAAGAAACGTTTATTTTTCACAGTAAAAGGCCCAGCCTTCTTAATCTCTTGTACTATGATTGCTACCCTCTCTTGCGATGATCGCTCCACTCATGGTCTAGTTTTCACCCCAATTTTTTTCGTCACCGGCGGCGCTCCTGCCGTCTCTTTACTCTCTACAACGCCACTAGGTGGCTCTTTTTTAGTTGGTTGTTTTGGTTCTTGTCACAAAACATTATCCAACTCTTTATTACTGTCTTGGGTTGGTTTAACACCAACTACGCCAGACGGTACATCTGGCTCTTTTGGAGCTGCTGGCACAGCTCTCTTGGTTGCCCCCGGCGGTGGAGCAACTCTTTTTTCTCTGTTTATGACAAAACGTTGTCCATCTCCGTCTTTGTCTAAACTCGAGCTTCGCTCTTGTGCAAATCTTCGATTCGCACTCAAATCTTCAATTCTACGCCCATATCTCTGAATGCCCCCGCCAACTCTTGGCTGGATCACTTCTTGGTCGGTTCTTTCATCAATCGGAAAACTCTTTCTACTATCATTTGTCCCCAAAATAATATCCAAAGCCACACAAGGATACCCGCCGTGTGTCATTTTGTATTCATCATAGAATTGCGTTTCCTGCATCGAGCCAAATTTATAATTTTTATTATTTACCATCGTCCCATAAATTTGGTCACGGATTTCGTTCTTCCCCAAATCTCTGCTATACACCCTATCGAATCATTTTTTCTTAATTGCTCAACTCAATCCTGATTCATAAAACATCAACACATGGTCACTAATAGTGACTCCATAATTTGTCCCCGCGACAATGTTCTCATGTCCGACTCCAAACGATAACGCCCATTTTCCTCATTCCGTCTCCCAAATCTTATTAATTTGGAATTTATATGGTTTGTGCCTACGCAAAAACACAATAAACTCAAATTTATCTTTGTTCATAATGTCGCCAGCTTCAATCTCATTGGTTCGGTGCATACTTTCGGATGAAGATACATCGCCTTTGGCACTTGTGGAGTGTGATACACTCTTTCTAAAGTCCGTGCCTGCTCGGTCTGCCAACATTTTTGCAAATTGCGGATCACTCACATCCGCTATCACCACGGCATTCGCTGAGTTAATAATTTCCCAGAATTTATTGTCTCCATAAATCTCTTTAATTTGTCGATCCGTTTGGATCACTGGATACGCCACAATATTTTTACTTCGGTCCAACGAGAAAATCTTTTGGATAAATTCCATTTTTGGCAAGTTCCCAAATTCATCTACGATGTAATGAATTGGACGCTCAAACGCTTTTCCTGACGCCTTTTTGTTTAAATGTTCGTTCAAATGCTGATACATCATCGACATAAACAACGATGCAATTCTACAAGCCGGAGAATCTGGCGTAGTAGTATCAATTCCGACATAAATTGCCGTCGGTTTTTCAATAATGTCATTAAAAATAATCGTACTAGACGAAGTCAAATTTTTAATTGTTTCAGTTGTAAAAATACTCATCCCATCAAACGCATTCTGCAAACTCGAATTTTGTTCTCCAGCCGCGATATTTTCCGCCGTCAACTGCGCCACATTCGAAATCGCTAAACTCCATTCCGGAAGCATATCTCTTAACACCACTAAATTATTCCCATATTGCTTTGCGTTAAAAGCACACATATAAGGGTTATATTCTTCTCTACTCACACCAAAATCTAAAGGCAATGTGAAGAAAGCTTTCATATACGTTTGCCCCATCGCATAGAAGAAGTGGTTAGATCCACCCCCATCTTTAGGCATCGGATAAACCGTCAATACAATCGTATTGATCGCATCATCTATTTTTTGCTTACTATCACTAATAATCGTTGTCAACGCAACAATTTGTTGCTCTTGTGTGGTGGTTGGTGCAACCCCACTCTTCTCTATTAAATTTTTCAATTGATAACGTTCATGTCACGCTGGTAAATATTGTGTGTAGTATAAATCTCACACCAGCGTTAGTACATTTCAACTATGTGAATGTTTGGCATCAATGGTATTAAATCGATAAACCGTATACCCCATCTTTTCCACAAACGACGAAGTCTTCTCAAACAACTCCCCTTTTGGATCAGCCACAACCATACACGGTCTATTATTGCTGAAAGCATTATGTAAAATTGTCGGAATGACGAGGTGGGCGGTTTTTCCTGAACCCGCTCCACCAATGATTAATGACGACCCAGCGGAAATAGTTTCTATTTCCTTTCCCTCGTTGATGGTGGTAACCTCAACTCTTTTCTGAATCTCGTTGACCGCTTTACGGTCAACTAACGGCGCTTTGTCTTGATTCTTAAGCGCCTCCGCGATTTTTCGTTTGGTCAACTGATTCTTGGTCAAACTAATGTCTGCACCTAAAATCGCGTAAAATTTTTGATCTAATTTCTCGCTAGCCTGTCTTACAGCGGCTAGCTCTTCTTGGAAAGCCGTTAAATACATCTGTTTCGCTGTATTTAACTTTTGCGTCAAATTTTCAATTTGACTCTTTTCGAGTGTTTTCACACTTGTCGCAGAACCGTTCACGTTCTGCTTGATTTCTACCGTGCTGGTAACAGCACTCTTCGCTTGCAGACTTGCAAGCTCTTTTCTAATTTCTTGGATGTTGTTTCACAACTCTTGTCGGCGTTCCGCCGACTCTTTTTTCCATTCCAATCCGTATTTTTTCTTAAAAAATCCTTCAGCTATCTTGCCCCCACTGGCCCCCAAACTAAGCACTGCATAGTTCGGTCGCTGAGTGTCCTTCAGACACAAAGTCGACTCATCTCAATCTTTCTTGTCCAACCAATGTGCTGTATGATCATTTTCCTCATCACCCCTAACCTTTCGGTAAATGCATCACAAGAAAAACCCCACGGCTCCAATCGCCAAAACCGCCGCAATCACCCCCAGCGCAATTCAACAAGATGAATCTTTAAATCATCCCTTAAACGACTTGTTGGACATTGCCGAATTAATAAATCCTCACACCAATCAAACCACCGCTGTGAGTATCAATCAGACCGCACTTAACGCTACCGCCAATTGCTTCTTCTTCAAATTCTTCAAATTTCCAAAATTGATTTTTTTACCCATTAATTCGTCTCCTCAAATCCCACTCCTATACTCTATATATAGTGTAATTTTCGGCTATATGTATATTTCTCCCACCAATTCTCGTGGAATTTCTTCCAAAATTCCCACTTTCGCTTATGTATTAATACATAACCTCACTATTTTCACCTATCCCCATTTCCCTATGTATTAATACATAGAAAACCTCCACCTGAAACACAAGAGCATAAGGATTAATGTCCCAAAAAGTGTCAAAAATATACCATTTTTAGACCCCTATGTATTAATACATAGGTTTTTGGGACTTTTAATTTTTGCCTGTTTTTTACTATATATTGTCCCCAATAATATACATTTCTTGTGAAATTACACTATATATGTAGTAGAGATGTCCAAAAAACATCTCCAAAAAAACTAGGCAAAATTAAAGATAGCAACATGGCGTTGCTGAACCTAAAAAGGAATTAAAAATGACTGAAACAAATCAACAAAGTGACTGGGATTTCCAGGAACAAAAACAAACTAAAATCAAACTTGCGAGACGCAAAGTTTACATCTTCAAATTCTTCGGATTTCTCGGATTAGGACTTGGGGCTTTATTACTTTTATGCGGCATTATTTTCGCTGCATCTACCAGTACTATTAACCCAGATTCCCACCAAGCCGATGTCCCTTACATGAAAGATTTGGGCATCGCTTTCATCGTTATTGGTGCCGTTATTTCCGGCGTTAGCGTCTGGTTATTTTTAACCTGACTTAAATTACGCACCAAATGAGAAACGTGAAAACGTAATCGAAAGGAGGACTAACCATGCCAAATTGAGTCCCCGATTTTTGGAAACAAATCGATAGCCTTTTAGGCCCAGGTTCAGGAACCGTTATTTATTGGTATTTCCAATACATCGTTTTAGCCCTAGCTGGCGCCGGCGCTTTAGCCGCTGCCATTGCCCTTTTAATCGACTGGGTTCGTCTTGCTGGCGGAGCCAACGAAAAAAGCAAACAAGCCATCAAAGAACGCCGTGTCAACATTATTCACGGTCTGGGCTATTTGCTCATCGGGATGATTTTTATCCAAGTCTTTTGGAACTTCTTATTCCCCGAAATCTTTAAATGAGTTCGCGGTAGCGGAACCTAGGAACATCATTTAATGAAAAAATGACAAGCATTTAAACTTTTATCAATCAGCACCACGAGTGCTGCTTTTGTTTTATGTCCTATCGTTTCTTCCTTTACTGTTGACCGGTCTGATACTAACAATTTAGACTCGTCTAACGTTGCCAATATATCTGACGACGCTTTCCATCTCCCCACCCTTGCCGATCAATCTACCGTTATGGACATGTTTAACATGATCCGCAACGATACAGCTGTCAACCCTTTCCTAAAAAACAACAATCAATCTTATCAAACGGCCTACGACGCTATCATGCACAACAATAGTGATGCACTGATCAAAAGCTTTTGATCGTTACCCGGCACTACCACACCATGGAATTCTAACATTTTGTTTCAACTTAAATCATTCGGCTGAGACCCCCGCGGTCATCTTTTTTACACAGCCGGATTTAACACCGAACTCTTATTTTATTTAAGCAACCTTTGATTTAATAGTACTAAAAATTCGGTATTTTTCCCAAAAAACCCAGATGGTTCACCAGGCTGGCAAGGTATGGAACAGTGGTTTGATGGAGACGATTACAGCCAAGCAGATTTTGGTATGAAAGCTGGCAACAACACTATTCAATTAAATCTAAACCACAATTATTTTTTCAAAAACTATTGCGGGTTTACTTCCGACACCGTTGTCGGCGGCCGATATACGTGGGTGAACAATGATATTCTTAAAATGGACAAAAACGAATATGACGGGCAAATGGCTACATTACACAATGTACTTTTAGACCAAATGAGTTCGCCCCACCAAGTTTTATCAGCTGACAATTATTATTTACTCAAAAAAAGCTTCCAAGATTATGTTAAAGGCGTCAAAGCAATCCCCACACCACACGTCATCCACACTTGATTAAAAGATACTAGCAAAAGTGATTATGGTTGGACAGCCGATGACGCCCCAGCGAAACACAACGGTTTCGATTATCGTTGAGACGTAAGCAATAATGGTTGGAACACATTAGGAACAAAATTGATTTCATCCTCCGGATCAATGAAATATCAAGATTTACCTGCAGATTTATTTGGGTATGTCCTTGCTGAACTAGCACAAATCCACTATTCTCAATGATCAACTTTTTATATGGTTTATGATAACCCTGAAACTAATCATTGGTATAAAACAGCAAACTGATCCCAAACAAATGGATTCGTAGGGTCACCGTCTTTAGGCGACGGCGATGACTGGAAAAACGGTAACCAAAACTCTGCTGATTGGAGCAAAGACGGAAACAATGGCGAATTCAAAGACCAAGCATTCGCTGGAGTTAGAGACAACTTACAAGGCGTAAGCTTTTATGATTATCAAGATATAAGCGATAGCAAATGGAAAGTATATTTCCCTTGATCTTTGTCACAAAGAATTATCCAGAACACCGACGAAAAACTTAATTTTATTTTCAATGTCGTCGTTATAAACAGCACCCAAGACACGGTTCTGGCAAATTTAGAATCATCAGGGATAGACAATGCAAACCCTAACGTTTATGTAAATAATTTGTGCAATTTTGACCCAAAGACTAATTTATTTGGTCTTTCTAATTTGGATATTGCTGATTTCCCTGTTGGCGCCCGCGGGAATACCACCATGCACGCCTACACTTACACTATCGCTGCCGACCAAAAAACACTCAAATTAGTTTCTGATTTTTATAATGGTACACCCATCACCACCGCCATCTGCAAAGACGACAAAGGCAACCCACTAACTGCCGACAATGCTATTGGCAAAGTTTGCGACCCTAAAGACATCGACAAGGACAAACTTCTAGAAGAAGACGGTTCCCTATTTTACGTCATCAAAAACTTATTTAACATGACTATTAACCCAAATTCCAACAAAAGTCCAATTGATTCTACCACCACTACAAACTTACAAACCATCACTTCCGGCTATTTCCCCTTCGCCTTTTTCGACGCCATCAAAAACCGCGACACCCCCGATAATTTGCAAGTTCTCCCGCCTATTTACCCCAGCGTTTACCAAGACGATCCTTCTGCAAACCAACCTCACGCCAATCAATGAGATTGATTAACACCATCCACAACCCCCGGGCACACTTACGACTTGTTTTACTTGTGGATGTGCAATATTAATATTAATAACGATAGTCTGACCAGCGGGACATCCGGTTATCAAGTCAACGATATTCTTACTGGCACAGTTCATGGCATCGATTGATCTATTAGTGTCGATAGTGTTGATGCTGGTGGTAAAATCACCAGTTGACACCAAAATAACGGCATCGACCGCATTGATGACTACATTTCAACCCCCGAAACAACAACCTTGGCCAACGGTCATGGCACAGGAGCCATTTTAAGCATCACTAGCACCCCTTCTTTCATCGATCCTAACCACGCCGGCCAAGATGCCACACACCCTTTATGACGCTTCAAATATTCGCCCCTAATCATCGACAACCAAAAAGGCACCATCGGATTAAATATTAATGCTTATGCATTTAACACCACTAATAATACCTGGGAAGTTGTTTTAGGAGACGACGGCAAAACGCCTTTTGTTTACAATTCATGAGTCAGCCCAGACGGCTCCTTTGCTATCTTCAACGCCCCAGAGCCAACCGGCAGCCGCACCTGAATGATCGTGTTAGGTTCGATTCTTGGCGGCCTAGTCATTGGTGGTCTTATTACTTGGATTGTTCTACTGCGCAAAGGCAAAACTAAAACCAACTGACGTATCAAACGCCAACGTAAAATCGAAGGCGCCGACGACGAAGATTAATCTCTTGTTCTACTTTAACAATCCAAACTTAAACAATTTATCTTTTATATTACTTAAGTAATATTTTTCTAATTCTTCGTTCAATCTTTCCAATGCATTATCCAAATTTGGATAATCAACTATTGTTGGATGTTTAGGAGTTTCCATCTCTTTTCACCCAGTATTTAATTCTTTAGAAATTTGATAAACTCCATACTTCAATGTTTTGTTGTATTTCCCTATCGGTCGTTCTGCACTCCCCGATTTTCTCGTCTTACTTTTGCCATCACATTTTTTAGCATAAAGTAAAACTTTGTTCCACAAATCGATGATCCTTTTATCATCCATAGTTAGTTTACTTTTCAATGTTAACAATTTTGTTGATGCCAATGTACCTTTGTCAAAACACAACTCGTTTCTATAAAAGCGTTTATCTGATCCGGTGAAGCTAATACATTTGTTATAGTAAGATAAACAAGCAAATACCAAACACGCCTTTAAAAAACTGGCATCTTTAACAAAATTGTTCCCGTTATCTGAACACTTCATCAATATTCCATTTTCATACCAAATTTTTTCTATCGGATACTTCCCAACTGCAAATAATGGTAATTTTTCATAATAATTCGTGCCCGTTAAATAAAATCCGTGCCCGTTAAACATCGCACAGCGAGTTAGATTACACCCCAATCTTGGGTTTTCAAACCCAAAAGACTGCGAAAGCAAATAGCCAATAATTTCTTTATTGTAAACCGGCTTTAATTTCATTTTCCCAGTCTTGTTTTCATAACCATTTGACCCACTGGCCACACCAGAATGATCCCCAGCGTTTTTCCTTAAATCATATAATTCACTAATCGTATGGTGGACTCTCACAATAGGTATTGTCTTGTTAATGTTATCTAATGCCATTGTTTTCTTGTCTAGATTAAAAGCTTTTAATTTCAATTCATTAAATGGCTTAGATTCACCTTGACCTCAATAAATACAAGAAACACCCTTGTCTTCGTTAAGGTGAAAAAATCTTCGATTAAACAAAAAGCCGTCATAAAATTTGCGGTTGATTATCTTTTGAGCCTTCCAATATTTGATTGGCGAAAATAATATGTAACTATCTGTTGGTTGACGCAAATAATACTCAAAACCACTCCAAATAAACAAATTGCCTAAATCATTGGAGGCTTTGCCTTTTATCTTTTTCTTAAATTCTCGGCACACATAACTGTTTTTCCAATACACTTGCTTGCCGCCGCTAACATTCACCGTTTCTCTAGCCCCCGACTCTGAATACGGCGGGTTCTCAAAAAGAATTACAGTGCAATGTTTGTCATTTATATATTTCTTAATTGCTGGGTGTTCAATATATTCTTTGCTTAAAGCATCCGCGTTTAAAACACTCCCATTACCATAAGTAACGTGCTTTTCTGACGGTGGTATTATAAATCGCACCTGTCCGTTCAAACGTTCCATTAATACTTTGTATTCAAAATACTCATAAGTTGACACCACTACATGCTCTAACTCCTCCGAAGTCAGTCCACCGTCAACTTGTAAATTTCCAGTCCCAGCACAACGATCCAGAATGATGTAATCATTCCCAACAGGGACTCGTTTAATTGCTGCTCTTACTAGTTCCACAGCCTTTTTACAATAAGCTGGAGGCGTGAAAAAAGCTCCTAGTTCTTTTTTTCTGAACGGATCGTTTAGACAATCCATCAAATATTTAAACCGTTCGTTTGTTTTCCCTTTATACGGCAATATAAAGTTTTTAAAAACATTAGGTTCTCTAATTTCACCAACGATTTTTATTTTTCCTTCCTCATCACCAATAAAATCTGCCTTCTTGGCTCCGCTGACTTCGTTATAAAATTTAGTAGCCCACCCAACAACGCAGTCCTCATCAATCCTGATTTTGACAAAATTGTTTTGTTTCAAAAGAGACTGGATTCGGATAATTCCTGAATCAGTCGAATAATCTATTTCTTCTGGTTCTGACTTAATGTCAAATCCTTCATTATCTTTGCTGGCTGATCCTCAATATATTTCGTGAATTTCTTCGAAATAATCATTCGCATTAAACACATAACATTTTTCTTGATTCAAATAAATAATAAGAATGTTTTTAGGCACAGGCTCGCCCTTAACCCTCATTCTTGACAAATATTTGATTGATTGTTTCAAACACTTGCTAATTGTGTTTTTTCTATCTTGTGCCAATTTAAATTCAAACAAATTTCCGTTATAAATTCCGTCCGTGTTATTTATTAGTTTTACATCAACATCAATTCTTAAATCTTTAAAGAAGGCGATCTGTCCTTCGTATTCTCTTTGGAATTTTTCCATAAACAAAAAACAACCCTAACCTAAAAAGGTAGAGTTGCTTCCTCCTGTTCTAATCGACTTGCTATATATATATATATTAGCGTTATTCATTAATCATTTTTGTCTTACATTATTCATATTATTCTCTCAATTTCTATTTTATTTCATCTCCATATTTTTCTTTACTTTGTCTTGCCGAAGGCACTCCCTATCACTCTGCAAACACTGGTGACTTAATGACTTCTCTTTAATATAGTTTATTAATTTTGGCAAATATTTTTCTTCTTCATAGTATTTCCCCAACTCATCCTGAAACTCTAAACTATTAATAATTCTGATCAGAGGTAATTCTTTTTGCACACAAATCGCATTAGTAAATATCAAAGCAGATCGCTTATTGCCATCTGGGAAGGCTTGTGTTTTACACAATTTTGCAAAATATGCAATCGCCGTATCAAAATTGCCGACCCCTTTAATCCCCTTCTCTACAATTTCACTATACTGCGATCCTTTGAGCAACGGAGGTACATATTCTGTATTCGTTACATACCCTTGATATTTCTTCCATTCTCCCGCTCTCTCATCTACCCCAAAATCTTCCTCTTCATATTTATCCACTAAAAAATTTATATATTTCAACGTCGCTGTCTCAAATTTAACATTCTCATTCTTAACTAACGTCTCTTTCACATACGTATACGCTTTCAACGCCCCGTTGACCGCTTCTATTTGATTATGGGTATATTTATTTTTGGATTGCTTATATCGATAAATAATCTCATAAGTACTTTTATAGTCCAATGATAGGTTTTCCAATTCTACCGCTTCAGCCACAAAATCTACGATCAAATCTCTTAACTTCTTTAATTGTTTATTCTTGTTCTCCATAAATCCTCCCTCTCTTTTCCGCAAAGCTTTTATGGCTTGCCGGGTGTTTCTTCCTTCACTTCTTTAATTGCCGCGCATTCTGTTTCATTCAATGTTAAACATTATATATCATATTCTAAATAATAGCAAATAAAGTGCTATTAATCGTTTTTATGCTATAATATTTAAGTTATGGAAGAAATTAAAACCACTCCCACCAAATCCAAAAAAACCAAAATCCTCCGTATTTTAGGTTCCGTCGCTTGCGGCGTATCTTTAGCCGGCGCTGGTACGGCTATTTCATATCTATTCTGGCCATCCAACAACTGAGATAAAACACCATCCAGCACCACCACCGTATCTTTTGGCGACACTATTAATCTTGACACTACTACTAGCTGCACAGATTCGCTTATTTCTAATCAAACCAACATCCAACTCCATGGCATCATCAACAACCGCTCTGCCAACGACTTTCCCACTTTCGAACTCGATCAGAACGGCATTTGACTTCAATCCCAAGGACTTTTATCCACTTACATGGACCCTAACGCCTTAACCACTCCGTTATATTCTCTCCACTTATTACGTGATTACGACAACCGTGACGTCTCTCACAACAAATTTAACGTAACACTCCATTGCGGCGAAGCTAGTGCGACCAAAACCGTTAATATCAACGGCTGAACCGAATGAGGCGACCCAGGCACCACTTATACTATCCACAGCCCATCAACCGGCGATACCGAACTCAAAATGCAAAACGATTATGTTACTATTACAATTGATATTTTAAACCCCATCACTTGGGAGACCCCACCATATACTATCAAGGACGACGACGGGTTAGATTTTTCGTCTCAATTCACCCCTGTCCGCAATACTGACACTTCTTGGATGTTTTATCTTGTGAGCAGCGATCCTGCGGATTATTATGCTAATTTTCAGTTCAACAATAATGGCTTATTTTCCAACATTATCAGAATCCACAAAATTTCAGCAATAATTTAAAACTTCATCATCTGCGATTTTTTCGCAGACCCCATCGAACGTTCTCTATCTTCCTTTCCCTCTTCGATTGGCGTCCCGCCCTGGCCACCACCTTGATTCTGCTTGGATTTAGCTAATAGTTCTTGATGTTTTATTAATTCAAGTTCTTTTTCACAAAACTGTTTAACTTGTGATTCGTTAATAATTTGTGAATTAGCGTATGAGTAATTAATAGCATGCGCATTTCTTGAATATTTTATGTTTAGATAGTGGTTATAAATAAGTTCTTTCTTTATTTCACAATGTTTTTTCTCAAATAATAAAGTTAATAACCATGGCTTAATATTATTATCGGCATGCGATATTTCTTTTCGTATATCAATAATATTTAAATATTCACTAGGAACCAATACGGGTTTAGTTAAAACTATTTTGCCTTTAATTGAGGTTCCATCTATAAAATATTCATAACGAGAATCATTTATATTATCTTTTTTAACTTTAAAAGAACTCAAAGAAAAACATTGACAATATTTTTTGCTTTGGTCAAAATTTAAACAAACCATTGGCCGAAAAAACTTTGTCATTCTATTTCGTATAAATACTTTCTTATTCCAATGGGCTGTTGTAGTATTGTTGTTTTTAATTAAATATTCATTTAATCTTTCTAAATAGTCATTACTAATATAAACCATCTCAACAGATGCATTATTTTTTTTCATTTTTTTCTTAAATGACACAATTAACGAGATAGTGTCTATAACTCGGGATATAACCTTTTCGTCCCAGACATGTTCAAGGAACATGTACCTGTACAACCTGGTGGTTGACAATATATTTATACCATATTTCCTAAATTTGTCAAGCACTTTCGAGGGAGGAGTCTGGCTAAACGTAGTCCGGCAAAACTAAACCTTCTGTGTCTTTATCATACAATAAACATTGTATTTGTTTGTACACTTCTTGTTGTGTTTCATCATCAAAAAGCAAACACTGACTTACAGTTCCTTGCCCATAAGGCAAAGCTTGGAATCCTTCTGTCAACAATCCGTCGTAATTAGTCTTAGTCTCTTTTCCATCAACTTTAGCATCAGAAATCATTTTTAATCTCCCACTGCTCAAAAGTACGTTCGATGTATTTTCTACCGCCATAGTTTGTCCACTCATTACTTCTTTGATTTTTACAAAAAAAGTAATACTAGTGTCAGCGTTAGTAGTAATATTAAAATCTTGGAACGTCGTGGTCACTTCATCCATAGACAACATAAAACTAGCTAACATCCCATTAACTATATTTTGCGTATTAACATTTGTAGTCAACCAAGACAACATTGTCTCATCATCTTGCCCAGAAGCAGGTGCTCCACTGGGATTATCTGTTGTCTTCCAGTTCGCAGCCGCAATCGGCGTCGTATGACCGGCCAGATATTCCGTAATTTCTTTTCTTATTTTGGCATCGTTGTCCTGTTTATTCACAGCAAAATAAATCCCCACCGCAGCACCAGTAGCTACTAAAACGCCACCACCAATCCCACCAATTGCCCAAAACATTTTTCGGCGCTTTTTAGCCCATTGGCTTGTTACGTCCGTCTCTTTGCTCGTTAATTTCGGATTCGCTGGGATTTGCCCCGTTTCTGTGCTTTGTACGCTATTCTTTTCTAATTCCATGACCTATCCTTTGATCCGATCTGGATTCTTGCCCCACAACTGTACCAAATCCGTAATTTGATCTAACGGCACATTCATTCTACCGGTAACATCATCACCAGAGAATAAACGCCCGCTTACTCTTTTACGCCCAGTCATCATTACGAAACGCAGTCTATCAAGATTACTCTCTTGCGTGATGAAGTCGATTTCTTCCTCACTTAATGGATTATTAATAAAGAACTTTTCATTCAAAATCTTTACCGTTTGTTCACTCATTCCTAATATCACCCGCGTTGTTGAGTTTTGCATAATCGTGCTTGCCGCTTTTTTAATTATGGTATTCTCGGCATAAAGCATTGTTTCCGGCGATTGCGTCGCGATAATAATATCGCAATAATATTTACGCATTCGAGCATATAACTCACTAAACGTTTTCAATAATTCTGGTGATTCTTCATCCACCATTAAATGGAACTCGTCACAAATAAAACATTTATGTAGCGCCAAGTGATCATTTTCCTTTGGATATTTTTTTCTGTGATCAACCATTGTGTTATACCAAAAACGCATCACGGCAGCAATCATCGCTCTTTGCAATCTTTGATTTTGTCCCGTTAGCCCAAACAAGTTAAACACAATCAATTGAGCATTTTCGTCCAACTCTATATTTGTGTGTTTATTCAAGACTCCGTCATACAACCCACCCTTGCAGTACGGTGCCAATAATCTAGCTAAATTGGTATATATCTCTAAATCTTTTAAAGCTAATGGCGCCGATGCCCCTTTAATTTTCTTTTTGATTTCTCCTAATCTCTCCAAAAAGCATTCTAAATAGTCATCCAGCGTCGGCCATCTATCATTTGCCAAACCACTAAACTCTTTATCAGGCGAGATACCAAATTTCTTATATAAATTACTCAACTCTAATTCCAAAATTGCAATATCTTTACTAGTAAACGGATCGTTCGGCTGTGTTAATACCATCTTTAAGAACCCCATCACGAATTCGCCACCTTCGGTGTATCTTTCTTTCGGACTCGCCAGCACCACATCTTTCCTGTCCGCCTCAGCCACATCCATAATACTGATTTCTTTTGTAAATTGTAAAATGTTGATTGTGGGGCTATCCTTTTGTGGTGTCTTAGAAAAAACAATTGTTGATTGTTCAAAATTATCTGACAAGTTCGTGTATTCTTGCTCAAAGTCAATTACTAACGTTTGTTTGATTCGCTTATTTCTAAAATTCCCCAAGATACTGCATTTCAACATTGTTGACTTACCAGCACCGGGCGAACCAAATAAAACCACATTCCCTGTCGGCTTATCTCTCCTGTCTGTTTGATCCCATAAAATTGGCGACCCTTCCACTGACATCCCTAAAAAGTATCCGCCATCATCTACATACGTACTTTGTGTAAAAGGATAAGCCAAACCCAGTGCATCCGTTTGTAATATTACTTCTATATCTTTATCTATCGTACTCACATCAAAAGGCTGAAAAGCTCTAAAAGCCTCTAATTGTCTAAAATTAATATCGTTATACTGACAACCTAAATGTGTAATACACTTTCGCACTTCTGCGGTCTTCATCCGCAATTCTTTCCTGGTTTCACCAGTACACAATATCATTATTTTTGCTACTTTAACATCCTGTGCGCCACTACCCAAATCTCTTAACAATCCACCTAACACTTCTTTTTGATATGCTAACGCTTCTTTTTGCACTCTCCGTTTCCCTTGCCTTGTCGAATTAAAATCTGTTTCTAACGACTCAATTAACATATCTCGTTTCTTTTGTACCAAAGTTTGGAACTGACAAGACACTACCACATCATTAATGTTAAACAAAGGCGCTAACCAATTCGCACTTACCGCCGTCTTTGGCATCGCCAACACGCTTAAAATTTGTGAACGCTTTTTGTAATATAAACTCCCATCCACATGATATTTTGACGTGAAAAAGCTCCGCGCATTAAATTCCATTGTAGTATTTTTGACATTAATATCTTGGTTCTCTTCCGGTTGTACAAAAATTTTGTTAAACAATGATTTAATTATTTTCTCATCAGCTTTCATCGGAATCAACCCCGCGTTGATTATTTGACTTTTAATCCGGTCAAAGAACGATCTAATTTTTGCTGGTGACAAATGCGAAGTAATTGCCATTAAGTACACTTTTCTTCGTATGCCAAAATCATCCGTCATGATATTCTCAAATATCGTGTCGTATAGTTCATTTAATTTTCTGGCATACCCTGTCAAATGTGGATTTTTTAAAGCTTCATCAAATTGCTTCTTTTGTCTTTGGAAGTCAAATTTTTCACTAAAGCTATAAAATGTGCATATAAAATCTTCATCAAACTGCGCACACGCATTCGCCAACGATTGCATATGAAACACCCTAGTTCGGTAAGATTGACTCGAAATCTCTTCCGGAATCAACATAAAAAACATGGCATTCATGTTATTATCACTCGTTACTACATCATCTTTAATTTGATTAAAGAAATTCGTGTACTGATTTAAGTTCGGCTTAAAACTTTTTGAGTTGTTATTCATTTTCTAAACTCCATCCAAATCTAATCCCGTGATTTTTTCTCTCAACGTTCTATTTTTTAATTCTTCTTGTCGTTTCGCTTCATCTTGTATTGATTTCATTTTCCGATCACTGACAATATCTTTACTATTAATAGTCTTCCACTCTTCACTTTTTAATTTTTGTTTTTGGATCACAAAACGAATTAATCTATAAAGAAAAATATAAAATTTTTCTTTCCCCAAAAATCCTAGTGGCCAAACAAACGCGGCATCAACCAGAGCAATACCAATAATAATGCCAATTAAACCACCATAACCACCAATATTTTTCATCCCCACAATCAACACCAAAATTACGACCAATAAAATTGATCCAATGACAATTAATATGTCTGCAAAAGTAATTCTACCTTTGATGATATATTTGTTTTTTCTCGGGCTCGGAATTGATGGTACAACCACTTCCGGATTATTACGGTCTATCATTGTTATTTCTTCCTTGACTTAAATGCAGATTTTTGTTGTCTATGACTCATTCCACTTCAGTTTTTGCCCACATTTTCTTTACCCCAAGTGTGCATACGGTTCTCGTTAATTCCTTGGATCCCTTTAGCACCTTTACCAATTTGTTGGTTACCAGTCCCAATGGTATTTTGCGCACCTCTGGCCATACCAGCACCCATATTTTGTTTGCCCATACCATTCATCTGTTGTAGTTCTTGGCTCATCGATTTCAAGCCACCAAGTCCACCAAAGAAGAAACCAGCTAATTGATCTGCGACCAAATAACTTGCCCCAAAAATCAAAGCATTGATAAACATTATCATCCCTTTGCCTAAATCTGTCCCCATCGCCGATTGACTTTGCGATCCACTAGCCAACGCTGCACCAATACTAGTTGGCAAGTTTAGCAAAGCGTTTGTCAAAGCAAATACTGCTTGTATTACAATTATTCCCATAATCTTGGATCAAATCGAGCCCATGCAGGCTTTAAATGCCTGCCCTTGTTCACTATTATCTTTAAACGCCACCACAATCGATGCCGCCCAAAATACTATCAATTCCAGCACACGCCCCACCATGTACCATGCATACATCATCATCGTTGACGCCGAAATTGATGCCACCATCACCCCAATAATATATCGATCAATGTGCCCAAAAATGTTTATAAATCCCAGACCATACAATGCAGCAAAGCTGTATGCTGACGTTTTAGTACCAGTTAAATACTCATAAATCATCTGGTTAAATTGGAAACTCAACATCGGGTTTGCATAACTAAACGCCGCACTTAACCCAACATAAGGATCGATTGTAATCTCTTCGCCAGATTGATAAATTTTGCCCCCACCATTAAATAATTGGCCTAGCAATCCTGTATACTCAATGTTTTTGGCACTGTCGCCAGAACCGTATTGGAAACTATAATCAAAAGTAAAAATATACCCAACACTATGAGTGTACCCGTCTGCCCCAGGGTTCATTGGCGCAGCATTAGCAAAGAATTTTTCAGCAACATCCCATCCAGCGTCAGTCGATTGATGAGAATAATGCAAGAGATTTTTTAAATTGTCCATCAAACTATTAAATGGCACAGACGAACTCAATAAATTAATATAAGCGTCTTGGTACTGCCCAAAGTCTGTGGCCCTTCCGCCAACCGGCAACCCACTTACTGCTGCCCGCATTGCTTGTAGCAATGTATCCATTTGTGTAGCAGTGGCATATTGCATACAATCATCAATATTTTGTTGCAAATTATCACACAAAGTCTTGAGATCTGAATTAGTAGTACCATCTCTAATTTGATCCAAGGCGTTCCTTAATGTCATTAAGGCATCTTGGTACGTGGACCCATCAAACGAATTGCCGTTTAAAATATTATCAATTTGTTGCCGTGCCGTATCTATTTTTCCTGTCAAGGTGTCAATATCGCCTTGCGTTAATGTCCGATTTGCACTATCCGGACTTAACGCTTGGAAAAGGATTGATGTAATCCCAATCAATGTAAAAAACATCACCGGCACCAAAACGATGGCTAACACACCATATGCTAACCTAAAAAAATTGATGTTATGGCGTTTCCCAACATTTCATGTTGCCACCACAAATCTTGTAATCAACCAGATTGCAAAACACAAAACGCCAGCCATAATTGCAAACATCATGAACCACGCCAAAGGCGAATTCATATTCATTTTAAAATCAATATATCCCGATCCATTGCTTCCAAACAACTCTCTCGCTCAATTTTTCATCCCAATCGTGGTATAAACGTTGTAAGACAAATCAGAAACGATCAAAGGCACATAAGTTCCTAAGGCAAAAGCTAACGGCAACATCAACACCGCTAAAGCCCCACCAATTAACCCAAATATTCACATATATACTATATATATAGTGTAATTTCACTATATATGTATAACTTACAACCAGAAATTTTTTCTTGGTTGTATCTTTGTTTAATGAAGGCTGTTAATATGTTTGATACCAACAACATTGCTTTTAGTTGTGGTGGTTATCCATTCCTTTAGATTTTTTTGTCGTTATCTTGTTTTGTGCGATTTCATACAATTCGTCATTTCCGCCATTAGTCAATTCAGCGGCTGTTTTCCAATCCTTTTGTAACAACGCATTGCCCATTTCTTGTAATTCAGGAAACCCCTCTGCTAAATTCTCTTCAGGATGACCATTTACCGTAAAAATCCAATCCACATATTTGTCATAATAACCAGCAATTTCTGGGTTTGAGTCATAAAATAAAGACTCAAAATCTTTCACCATTGATTTTTCATATTTATAGCCATCATTAGGCCCCAGTGCCTTGACTTGGAAAGTGTTATCTCCCATAACAAAAAAACCGACATACATATCTGTTCTTTCATCAGTTTCATTATCCTCCACGTTCTCTTCATAGAATGCAGAGACCTCTTTGGGATCCGGCAAATCGCTTGAGTTCCATTTTTTTGCCTTTGTAATGAATTTGTCTAAACCTAAGCTTTGCTTCATCACGTCTGTGATCGTTGACCCCAAATCTTGCTTTAATCCATACAAATTGGTTTCCCCATGGATCTCAATTTGCTTTCAACTTTCAATTTCATTACGATTAAAAAGTTCATTAACTTTTTTATAGATGTAATCTACCACCGGATAGTTAACATCATTCCCTTTTACCAAAAACTTAGCACCGTCTTCCTGCGAAAGCGCATAAACTCACTCCCCGTCATGCTTTACATACTCTATATGTTTGCTTACTGCGTCTGGGATATAAATCGGTTTCTCACCAGAAACATGACTAGCAGGCAACACTGCGTTTTGTTCTAAAAAAGACTTAACACTCATAATTATTTCATCCTTTGACGTTTAATTTGTCTTTTAATACGATCATTTATATCATCGTATGTCTCCGGAGCATTTAAAGAAAAACACCAAGCATCATCTTCTAAAAACTTTTCCATCTTTGCATGGTCTTTTTCTGCGACTTTTTTTAATTTTTCTATATCTTTCTTACTAGCATCGCTTCCTAAACGCCATTCTGCAACTTCTTCAGCCCCACCAATTCCATACTGGTCCAAATCATTGATATGAAACTCTGTACTTAGTTCATATTCGTTGTATTCCCCATCAGCATTAATATCTAACCCAGTCGTTGGGTAACATAATCCTTCGTCATCATACATTACTTTCAATCCACCAAATTCTTTAGCCAATTTTATTAAAATTGGATATGGTGGTGACCAAGCCGTAGAAAAAGTAATCACCTCATCCGAATCTTGATATACATCACTGACCTCTTTATCTCATTTAGTCCCTCAATTATCACAATTCCAGTTATACCAATCAAATCTCCCATTTTTCTCTACATACTTCGAGTCTACGTCTACACCCTTTTTCGCAACACAAAACTGTTCTTTCTTTTTTGTGTCTGGGTCATATTTCGAAATAAAAGTATACGGAGCTGGCAAAATCTTATTAAATAACTCACCCTTCCCACTATCTATATATTTATCTCAAAATGCGCTCATCGCCTCCGCACTTCTAAAAATCACCTTATTTTCAGTTCAATTCGGCATATATTTCTCCTACTTCATCCCTATATTCTTACTTTTTTTATTACTAAATCTATCTTCTACTGATTGATACATATCTTGGAACTGTTCAGGCTCTTCAAACAATAGTTTATCGACAACTTCTTGTATTTCTTTTGATTCACCCATAAAACCCAATCCCATATCAGTAGTCCAGTCGTCTGCGGCTGGCAAACAACCCAAATGGGTTGTCCCGTCCCTCATTACAATTCTTGCTGGAATCATACTTTCGTATCCTTGCCCCACACGCTCAGGATCAAGTGCATTGACGAGTTTGTTGTCATGGCGCTTATATGCATTTTCTATTGCTTTGTAATAATCTTGTTCTTCGAACATTTTGCTTAACTCTTGCACTTTTATGATATTAGTTTGTATTCCCATAACTATTTCATCCCCATGCTTTGTTTCTTATTTTGTTTTGGAGATGTCTGTGCAAGACAGTCCAACACATCAAATTGCGAATTTTGGAATAAATTACCAATACTATGTTCTCCCATTTTACTCGAAGACTCTTCGATATAAACCCCTTTGATATTATTTCGATTAGAGAATATATGATAAATCCCAAAATAAATCTCACCATCGTTTTTTAACTCTTTTATCGCTTGATTCAAGCTCAACAACTTATCATCACTATTAGTAATTTGCTTAGATCCAACCACCGAACGTAATTCTTCATCTGACAATTTTACTAAATTCTTTGGCAGCATTTGGAAAGAACCAATCTGCAACGAATAATCGTCTACGACCACACAACCCTTTTGTTTTTCCAACACCGCACTGTAATCTCAAAGAACACAACCAGAATTACTAAGCCCAATCGGTGACATATAACCTTGCTTCAGCAATTCCATTTTGTTTTCGTCAATTCATCACACTGCCCTTCTACCTTCGTCTTGACTTAAACCACAAAACGCAAAACTTCCATTATTTAAATAATCACGATAAACAAGATCCACCGGCGTCCACGCATCTTTGTTCACCGTTCATTGTAAATCTGTCCCATCCTTAAGTCTATTAAATTCTCGGCACTTTGTGATTTCACTAATCATCTCTATACGCTTCATATTTACTTCATCCCCATATTTTTCTTATGTTTTTTTAATGGCTGCTGTATTTGGTCATTCTCATGCGTAAAATTTGTAACTGTCTCAGCCACAACGTGCATTTCTGAATCAGACTCTGGTAATTCCTGGGGTTCAATATGCCCTTTGATACCAATAATATCCCCGACCCCAAATCTATTGACGCCTTCTTTTAAAGGCACCCGCACGGCAATAATATCGAAATCTTTATCAGAATATTTTTGTCCAGGCTTTTCAGTCCTTATTCAAATATCTTGTATTTCGGTATAAATCTTTCCGTTAGTCTCTGCAGTGCTTATGTGGTCCACTTCGCCGATCAATGATATGTAATTCATAATTTTGTTTTTCCTCTATTCCCTTCAATGGGTATCTATATTAAATATATAGAGTAATTTTCGGCTATATGTATAACCGACAAAAGAAACAAAACTATACTGCTTGTGCAGTCCATTGGCTAGGCAAACCCATCGCCACGAAAGTGGACAGTGGATTAAATCCTAAACTATTGTAGAACACTACCCCCACACTTTTCACACCCTGGAAAACCGTGGTTTCACTTTTACCAGCAATTGTGTCCGTAGTCGCAAAATTAGTATAAATATTTGCTAAGTTTTGGCACCCATCAAAATCACTCCCAGTGAAAGTCATTTGATTACCACTTATCACTTCTGGGAAATAAACATCCGTAATCGCCGAACCCTTAAAACAACCTGCCGCTAAACCACTAAAGCCAGTCTCAGCCGCCATGTGCACCGCACCACACGCCAGTGACCCAACTATATTCCCACAATCTTGTGTCAGTTTCGACTCCCCACCTATTTTCCTTACCACAGCACTTCCGTTAGGTCCTATATTATTTGCCAAACCAAAGTAATTATTTAGCGGGTCCACACTAATCCACTTCAAATCCACACACCCCGCAAACGCCCCCGTTTTAATTACATTCACATTCCTTGGTATTGTCAACGATTCCATTAAAGTTACACCTGAAAAACAATTTTCTCCAATCGATAACAGCGCATCGTCTAAAAGCACATTGCTGCATTTCGCCCCCACAAACACATTGTCCCCCAAAATTCGCAAACTTTCAGGCAGCACGACATATTTTAAGTATGCACCGTCAAAAACAAAACCAGACATATCTATGAGGTTCTCGCTCAAATTAACCATTGTCCCGTTCACTGGCAACATTTTACCCAAGCCATTAAATGGCCCTCCAGTCATATTTGCCCCAATAATAGTTTTAATTTGATTATCAATTGTTAAGCTCGTTACCGATCCAAAACCAAAATTTACCCCTCTTGTGGCGTCAATTGTTTGGTATTTATTAGTTCCATAAATCTCACAATACTTCAAGTTCGGCCATAAATTTGTTTTGGACGAAGTTACCATAATATCTAATACAGTATTCGCACACACTTTTAAATCACGCACACCCGAATTCATATCATGCGTTGTCTCTTCTAAAAAGCAATCGGCATCCACTTCGTCTAACGTGCTTGGCAAGTTTAACTCTTTTGCGTTTGCCAAAACCCCATGGTCTAAAATATTACAAAACCCGTTACCATCATAATCTTTGGACGGATCATCAAAAGGTACTTTTTTGATGGCCTCCACACCCTCTGGAACATTAATTGTTGTGAACTCTGTGCAATCATATTGATTAATATCTTTAATCAAACCATAACATATATCACCATTAATATTAAGCAACTCCACCGGCATTGCCAGCTCTTGCCCATTCGTTGGCATCACCAAAACATTAATCTTCTTATGACTAATTCCATAATCAATTTCAACTACTAAGAACTGACGATCAATTTTTTGTCCTTTCAACATGTCTGTGACCATTACTATTGTAAAATTGCTGCCTAAAATTGCTTTGTCCCCTCTAACGCTTTCACTCACGTCATTGGTTATCCTAAACATTTCACCGTTACCACTCACAATTTTCAATGTGCCTTTGGCACTTTCATCACTAAACACCGGTTTTAAATAAACCGTGTTCTGTCCTTCTACGGCCTGCAAACGATTCGAAGTGTTATCCGGTTGATAATCTACCACCACACTATCGATCCCATGGCCTCATACTAATGCATAAGATACGGTGCAGCCAATTGCCGCAGCACCAATTAAACCAAAGCCTGTCATCAGCCCTATCTTCAATAATTTTTTCTTTAATATCTTACGCATACGTTTTATCTTCTAGATCTTTTGCTTTTTCGTCTCGCTACTTTCGGTTTTGTTCTTTCTTCTTTCAAAGCCACACCATACTTGTGACAAAGCAACTTCACTTTATTAATTACTTCTTCTCGTTTATATGTCTTGCATCATTGCAAAGCTGATATATCAAAGATTCTTCAATCTTTGTTTATTAAGAATTTTTTCGCATAGAAATCACGTTCTTTATTTGCTAAATTGATATTGTTTACAAAACGGTTACAAATCAACCCCAAAGGTATTGATCCATCTTTTTTGTTTGTGAAACAAATATTGATTTTGACTAAACCCTCTTGCTTGTTATTCACAATCATGAATTGGTTTGTGTCAATCAATTCGTTAAACGTTTCCGTCACTTCTTTTGTCAACCAATCCAGTTTACTGTCTTGATCAATTTCACCACTTACTTCACTCTCATCCACATCTATATTTAAATCAAATTCACCATTCTCTCGCATGTATGGGATAAATAACGCTTTAATATCCTCATCATTTTGTAAATCATGCGAAACACTAAATAGTTCTGCATATTTTAAGTAATCCACAAAACACTTACTATTTTCATTCAACTCATTTACATCTAAATCAATTGTTTTAAACGACTTAATAATTGTTAAATTTTGTTTGGCACGACTAAACATTACATTAATGTAATTACGCCCAATTTCAGTGTTAAGAATTCCAATGGAATCTTCAAACAAACGATCTGTTTTGACATCGTTACTAAAACCACAACAAACAATGATATTATCACGCTCTTCACCTTGTACAGTGTTTACGTGCTTGATAAATAATCCTTCAAATTCCCCATTCATTTTATAACGATACATTTCGTTACCAATCGCCTTATTTTTGTGATTGATAATTAAATCTGCTACATAATCACGCATTTCTTTACTAAAAGTAATGATTCCAATCGTGCCGTGCTTTTTCTGTTTTACAATCGATTCAACCACTTCCACAGCTTTTCTTGCTTCAGCTTCGTTAATCAAATTTTGGTATGTGCCCTGCACGTCGATTACTTTCAGCCCAGTTGATGGTCTCTTTGGGTTATTAGCCACGTTTAATTTATTACTGTAAAATGCCACATTATTAAACGCGATCAAGTCTGCCGTTTTACTTCGGTAATGATAATTCAACGTTAATAAAGGCACTTTTCTTTGTGCATAGTCTAAAAGACTTGCCGCACTTTCAATTGCCAACTCTTCAATATCTTTTGTATCGTCCATCGCAATTTTCTCTTGTAATTGTTTTCTTTGTTTCAAACTTTCGAAATAAGACTCTGGCGGCAACTGATTGCTATCGCCAACAATACAAAACTTATCGCCACGATAAATTATTGGTACACCTTTTTCTAAAGTTATTTGACTTGCTTCATCAAACAAAATCACATTAAATAATCCTCTTTCACAAGGTATAAAATCACTTACCACCTTTGGTGAGCAAATGATTGCCGGGAACAACAAGCTTATTACTTCAGCATATTTTTTAAACGTCTCTTTAACCGACGCTACACTATTACTAGCTCTTACAAACGCATACAATCTGTTAAATTCATCTCTTACCTTCGTATCTGTTTTATCATCCAACACTTTAAAGATATTTTTTAACAAGTTATATTCACACTCTTTTAAATCTTGTTCTTCTTTATCTTTCAAAATATCTTTGATCTCATCATAATAATTCTCATCATCGATATTCAAAACATCGGCATTATCACTAGCAAACACTAACATCTTTCGATAATTTTTCGCCATCGCGTAGTCAAACTTCTCATAGGTATACTCATTCGCAAACTTAATCAAATTTTGATAACTAGAATTCGTTGTTTCTTGGATTAATTTCGAATACCAAATTCCATTATGCTTTAAAAAAGCATCCAATGTCGCATCGTCAAATGACTGCAAACACTTTTTCACCTTTTCATATAACGCCACCACTGATGGTGCTGGTTGAGGCACGCTTTCGTTTTCTACTGGTGTTTGTTGTTTTGTTTCCAATTTATTCGCTTTTTTGCCACGGAATAACCCACGCTTTTCTTTTGTCTCTTCTACTTTCGGGGTTTCTATATTTGCCACAGGTGACTGTGCAAATTTCCGTGCTGCAAAATCATCCACTCATTTCTTTAAGAAAACATCAAAAAATTCAGCAGTGTTATCATAATTTTTGTTTATATCAAACAATGCCACGAATGTTTCATCATCCAATCTTCAACTTTCCGTGTCTTGTGCAGTTTTTAACAAATGGAATTCGTCATTATCCATTTTTGCTTGTCTTACACCGTTCCAGAATTCACGAGCATTTTTACTACGATTTAACAACCCACTACAAAGATCTACGGCTTTTTTGATTTCTTCTTTTTTCTTGTTGTAATCTAATTGGAATTTTGGGAATTTCTTGCCATCACCAAAAGCCATAATTTTCTTAAATTTATCCACTCTTGCAAAGATTTCATCCAAATCGTCCCCATTGGCATTGCCTTCTGCTAAAAGTTGATCACGCAATTCAATCATCCTACCAATGTGTTCCACATTACTACGTAATTGCTTTGTGAATTCTTTATTTAAACTAATATCTTCGAATAGTTTCAACGTATAACGTCTCAATCCACGAAGCCTGTTATGCACGATTTCTCCTGCGGTTTGTTTTTCTACCACAAATAGAGACGAACGCAAGCGAAACATCATATTCGCAATGATATTGCTGATCGTTTCTGATTTACCAGTTCCTGGTGGACCTTGGATCACACAAGATTCGTCCATCGCTATCTTCACAGCTTTCTTTTGTGGATAGTCTAAATGTGTAATCGTTTTAATATTCCCTTCTTTAAAAGGAATCGAAGCTTCCACATGCTTTTGGACAGCGTCGTAAGTGTAGTTCTTAAATGTTTGCAAGAAATCTACACCATCTTTGCTTAACATTTTGTTGTAGTCATTGTAAAGACCAACATCATTTGATGGGAAAACGCCCACCACACAGAAATTTTTAATTTCGTTGTGTCGTTCGCCCTTTAACCACGACACCGTGTCCAAGTTCACAAATTTATTTGGACGCATTTTATTAAAGCACTCTTCAAATTCCTTTTTATTAACGTTAGTTAATACAATGTTAAAAATTTTATAAATTGCCGCCACTTTTTCTCAAAGCTTAGCCGCATTACTTTCATAAAGATTCTTATGTAAAAACTCACTAATATCTTTTTTAATGCCATACATAATGCTGGCTTTTTCTAAAATTGATGTATTTACATAACATTGTGGTGCTTCTTGATGCCCAAATAAATGCAACGATGGTATGCCATCATCATTTACATCTATCTTCACTGGCCAAAATAACAATGGTGCATAAAACACATTACCTGTATTTTGGAAATGACTACCACCCTTTGTTTTGATAATACCATCTACAAATGGTCATCCCATGTAAAAGTCATTTTCTCCAGTGTCGTGCATACGACTTAGGCTTTGTTCTTTTAATCTTTTAAAAGTCTTAGTCGTTTTAATATCAAACCCATTGATGTAATGATTCTTTTTATCTTTAATTAAGAATTCATTTTCCCCAGTTTTGATTAATGTTTTCAATCCTTGCTTATCTAATTGTGTCAACATTTGACTAACGTCATAAACGTTTTGTACATCCCCATAAATTTCTGTTTTAAATGAACAATTACCAACATTATTAATAATTAATCTTTGTTGTAACATTAATAGGTCTTGTCTAGACTTTTCTCTTGGATCACCAGGCGGGATAGTTTCTAACAACGACTCAATCGGCTTTAATTGATTCTTTGCTGGAATCACGGAAACCGGCGCTGGTGCTTGTTCTACTTCCACTATTGGCTTTGCCACCACCACGGGTTTTTCTTCCTTAATAACAGGCACTGGCGTTTCAACAGGAGCGTTAGCTTTTGCCGCCGCTTCTTTATCCATCCAATAACTTGGTATATTAATTTTTTTCGTTTCTTTATTTTCCATAAACTCTCCCACTACGCAAATTTCACTTTCTTATAATAATTACCATCACCTATCTCTACATCTGCTTTCGGCACTATATTGTCCCCAAAAGCCTTGTCTTCCTTTTGACTCAAGCGTTGACTAGCAACGTTTACACCACTCTTAATCACTGCATCTACCACTTTGTCAATTTCATGGTTATTTAGCAATTCAGTCCCATCCGCACCAGTCTTGATCTTTAATTCATTGCCACGGTAGATACAAATCTTGTTCTTTTTGATTAATCGCACCACATCTAACTCATTCACTTTCGATTCATTGATATACAACTGCCCACTTTCGTCTTGTCTTACTATGTAAGCTCGTTTTGATTTGCGGTTAAACCACACCATTACTAACATAAGTGCTATCACTATTAGCAAAGCCCAAGCCAACACAAACACAACCACCATTTCTGCACTAAATTTCATTTTTTCTATTCTCCTAAATTACTATATAGATACTATATATATAGTGTAATTTCACTATATATGTATAACGGACAGCCCGAAAACCACAATAAATAGCAATTTATTTGCTATATAACCCACTTTTTGCTATAATCTCACTATGCAATCAAAAAAGCTTATTTTTATCTCTTTTTTCTCTTCCGCCGCAATCCTTCTGCCTATTTTCTCCACTAGCTGCGCCTCTGGCGGCAACATTGTCATCGACAACACATACTTCCGTTTTATCCGTGAACGTAGTTTCTCTATCCAAGCCGTAGGCGGCAATTTCACCGATTCAGGTACCGGCTGAATCCTTAGCAAAAAAACCGGCGGCAACCTGTATGAATACTGGTTAGCAACTTGCTGGCACGTTGTTGATCAAATGGTCCAAGACGGCGCCACTGCCTTCTATTACGGCGACGAGATGGACAATAATGCTGACAACCGCACTGCTTTTGCTAAATTCCAATACGAAAACTATACTAATTTCACTTGAGACCACACTTACGACTCTTCCCACGATAATTTCGGTATTGATTTATCTATCGTTGATGTCGATTTCGGCAATTCCGCCAACATCCCTCTCCCTATTTTAGATAAACTCCAAAACCTCAACCTCACTAACTCTGAATATGGTTATATTAATCAATTCAACACCACTCCTACCAATGATTTTTTCTATGTTGCCGGTTTCACCGCCCAACCTAAAATAAAAGCCACAACATGAACCACCGGCATTTTTGGCTCCCATAAAATCACTAATATCGGCAAAAATCAAAAGACCGCCCACCATTGAGGTGCCAACAACCAAAATTACGATTCTACTAGCCCTTACGATCTTTCTAATGAAAAAGGCCACTCCGGTTTCGGCGGAGGGGCCTCTGGCTCTTTAGCCATTGACGATCATTATCGTGTTGCTGGCATCTTTTGAGGCCAACAAAATTCCCATAATATGTTATCAATCCTTAAATGAAATGACTACTCGTTTGTCGATAACTATTTGTCTTAAATGGATCTACCAAGGATCTGGAGTCGGGAAACTTGTATCCCAAGTTGGGATCGCATTGTAGCAAGTATTGAGCCCAGTATAATAATCACTGTTGGGCCATGGTGTACCTCCTCAAAGACCCCAGTACAAATTTACCCAACCGACCACAATAGAGGATTGCCCCTCACAACCTCCTGCTACGTACTGCCCCTCTTTGACAGTCGCCCCACTTGGTGCTAATAATTGATAGGCATTCACTATCGTTTCGCCAAAGTATGCTAACACTCCCATTTTATGGTCTCAAGTATCTCTTTGATAGTCTTGTAAAGTCGCCATATTTTGGCTAAAATTTGTGTATTCTCCGCCATTTATAGATTTTCAAGTCAAAGTGCTTATGTCAAAAGCAAATTGACGGAGACGTATTTTTATTTCTGCAGAACCCCCTGCTATCCCTGGGAAGCCACCCGTAACAGCGGTACCATGCATATGTCACCACACAGATGTCCATAAAATAAATCTTTGCGAAACATTGCTAACAAAAACTTGCGGCAGATCCGGCATCGCTGCATTGAGAACATCATTACCATCACCAGTGAAACTAATCGTGGAGAAAACAGCAGACGCCGTGTTGGCAAAACAATTATTTTCCAAGAATGAATTCTTTCACCTTAATGTATCATCATTAAATATTGTTATATCGTGTTTTTGTGTCAGACCCTGCTTGAAAGGGCTGTCTACATTGATATTCCCATTGTCATATCATGTGGTGTCATAAGTGTTGGTAGCTTTCCAATCAAAATCTTTATAAACAACTGAAAACTTTTCTTTAGAATCATTATTACCCAACACATTGTAATGTAGTAATGCTTGGACAACAGAATTGCTTCCATAGTTAATGATTGTTGTCCCTAAAGTTGCCAATGAGCTTGCGCCCAATAAATCGAACGAAGTTGTTTTAGCGAAATCAATTTCGGCCAACGTATCTGCACCATAAAAAGCTTTATCATCTAAAACTCTTGCCGATGGCGGCAAAATTACTTTAGTAATTCCGGCTTGTTTAATTTTGGCTGCAAACGTTGCTTGCCCACCACCAATATTTGAGATATTAGCAAGCACAGTATCTGATAATCTAATGTGATCAGGTATTGTCAATTCATTACCATTAATGATATTGACACGTCTTGCTTCCTCAATATTCAAATCCAAAATCGCATAGTTATTATCTTTTACTTGTTGTAAAGTAAAAGCATCCGCAAAATAATCATGCGATATAACATGCACATGGAAAGTCACTGAAGAAGACGGATCAACTTCTTGATACATGTCTTTTACGCCAGTGGCATCTTTCTTTGCTCCATCCACACGAAGTCTTACCCAATAGTCCGCCGTTGGGTTATCGTGTTGTGGATCCCCTCCGCCTGTTGGCGTGTGCAATGTTAAAGTTGGTTTGCCTTCAATCGTAAATTGTACGGTTCCCCCGCTTACGACTTGATCTTTGATTACGGCTGGTTGTGTTAACACACTACCATTGCCATCCCAACTTTGATCAGGATTATCAATTGGATTTTGTGGCCCTGTTGCTGGGTCTGTCTTAAAGAAATCTCATTTCACATTTGGTTGATTACCATCCAAAAGAATATCGCTCCCCTTAAAAGTTGTGTCCGGCAAGTTCACCGTTACCACTTGTTGTCCGCCAACATCGACCGCATTATTAGGATCAACGTTACAAACGTAGTCCGTTGCTGGATCTGGCGTCAAGCGATTAATTCTTGTGAATTCATGCAAATTCAATGTTGTGTAATAGTAGTAACCTGGCACAGTCAACGACTGACCGTCTACAAAGTAGGTCATCCCCGCAATATAAACACCATAGTAAAGTGTTTGCCCTTGCCATTGGTTACCAAGTAGAGAATAATTCTTACCATCCCCAACATTATTCAAACTTTGTTGATCAAAATGCACAATGTGTTGCACACTATTGTCGATTGCTAACGGCGCAGGAATTGTTGCTGGCGTCCAGTTTGCTCCACTAATTGTTTTAAATTGACTATCTCAGGTCATTGCTGGTAAATTTGTCCCATCCGGAACTTCAGTTCCTGGATAGAAATTCCAAGATAACGAACAACTATACAATCCACTATTCTGCTCGTTGTCTGTGTGTGCTCAACATCCAGATCAATCTTGGTTATCAATTGCATTATTTACTGGCGCGTCTAAATGTTTAAACATTCCAGGCGTTCGCATTTGCAAGTCCATATCATATGGTAATGGCTCAGCACTTTTCGGCATTACGGTAACCACTTGTGTAAAGTGTTCCCCTGTGCTGACAAGTGTGCCACCAAAACTAAAAGCAAACTCAGAGTCCCACGATGTTTGGTCTCCCAAAGTCATAAAATGCACTTCACGTACTTGCGGCGATTTACTTAAATCGGTTTCCCCCGCCGAACCTGTTAAATAAAACAAGTCACTAAAATTACTAGTCGGCAAAGTGCCGCTAATAATTTGTGCTTGCGAAATATCGTCCCAAACAAAAGGAATATCTGCTTTTGGATTTTTTACAACTAATTGGAAAGAAGTCACCACGTGAGCTTGCGATTTATAAATCATCACGGGGTTTTGGATTGTCATTTGGACAACGTCTGATAAACTTACTGCCGCAATTGTAATTGGCGTGTTATCTGGTAATTCCGCCATTTCTGGTGCATTTCCAGATTTCGTAATTTTTGCTTGGACGTGGATATAAATCGCATTACGATCACGGTAATAAACATTTTTATCTAATTTCACATCACAACTATTTCCTTGTGCATTAAGTGAAATCATTTGATTAATATCCGTTACATCCTCTGGACGATTTCTAGGATCCTTGTAATCTCATTGCCAAGAAATATCCACCCCTTGTGCTCAATTATCGTTAACAGTGTCATATACTCTAAAAGTTAACGAAAACTTGTCAACACCTAAAGTGTATCCATTAATGGCTTTAAGCACATAAACTTTTGACACGGGTATGTCATCGCCTGAATGACTATTCATTAAAATTAATGAACCACCCACACCAATTGTTGCGACAGCTGTCAACCCTGACAAGATCGTTAGTAATGATTTTCTGAAAAGCATATTTATAAACTCCTATATTTAATATATAGTGTATTAATTAGAGATATGTATAAGTGCACAAAACTTTTTTTGCTTTTTGTGCCGTTTTGCCTATATTTTGTCGCCAAAAGCGTCAACTTCACCACTAATCGGCTCAGAATCCACCACATTTACCACTTTTTTGGTCTTTGGACGGCCAAATTGGTCAAATTCTTGGGCTTTTGTCTCTGGTTCCTCTTGTTTTTTATTAAAAACTAACAAATCTTCATCAAAATTCACCAAAACATCGTGTATTTTAGCTGTATCTTTTGCCATAATCGCTTCATCTAACGTTACTTTGATCCCTAATAGTTTACTCTTGCGGTCCCCATCGTTCAATTCGTGTTCATCAATGTATTTCAAAGCTTCGTGGACTTTTGTCAATTTCAATGAAGCTTTTTGGCTCTCCTCATCAAATTCTAAACGCAGTTTATTGTCTTCTGCTCGCAAATCCGTTAATTGCTTTATTGCGGTTCTTGTTTGGTCTGGATAAACTGCCTTAAAAACAAAGAATTGTGCATCTGCTCGATCAATTAATCCTTGGATTTGTGTTTCTTGCTCTTTTTGTTTTTGTTCCAATAATTTATCTTTTTGTTCCTGCGCTTTTTTAGTTTTCTTTTGATTTTTAAAATCCAAAACCAACACCACTATCACCGCAGCAAACGAAATCACCAAAACAATTAACATTACAACTTCAAACGCCATTTTATTCTCCAAACACTTTACTCATAGATACTATATATATAGTGTAATTTCACTATATATGTATAACTTACAAACGCTATTTTCACTTTCAATTACTAATTAATAACTCTTTCTTTGTCTTCACAGCACTACCATAACCGCCGCTAGAATACTTAAACTCGAGTGTCTTGATATGTCAATCTTTGTACAACTCTCGTATAAAAAGGCAATCATTATAACTAACGATAATATGCCCCCCCCCAACGTATTTTTGCAAGTATTCGCGTAGTTCTTTATGGTCAATCGTGTGCTGGTATAGTCCTTTAATCCCATAATATGGCGGGTCCACGTAAACCACACTTCCTGGCGTTATTTCCACATCTCGGTAATCTTTATGTAAGATTTCACAAGATTCTAAAATTTGGTTGTATTCTGTGACTTTACCACTCAAGCCCAACCGGCATCGTCTTTCAAAATTTGCTATCGCCATCGTTGTCTCAATTTTGCCAAGACCTTCATAAGTCCTTTGATTTTTACTCACAAAATCTCATGACAACGGGAAAATGTGATCGTAATCATTCGTTACTACCTTACAACCAACTAGATTTTTTACATTTACACTCACAATACCACTACCAGCAAACAAATCTATAAATGTACTATTCTCATCTAAATCGAATATATCCAACAATTCTTGGATTTTCCGATATTTGCTGCCAACGTATCGAATTACAGGACGGACTCTCCCGTCATGCGTGAACAAACTTCCCATAACATCGGTATACCAAGGTATACCGTTTATTCACTCTCCTTTTTTATAGGAATATATACAGGGTTCTTAAATTTTTTCTCAATCATCCCTATTAAACTTTCATAATTTGCCCAACTAATTTTCCTATCCAGTCAATTAGTCAAGATCTCTTTCGAAAATTCTAATAATTGTAAGCGTTTCCCATCGTCAGTCTCGTTCTGACTGACAATCTGGTAAATCCCTTTTCTCAATTGATGCTGCTTGTTATTTCTTGCTTGGTTTAAATCTTTATATTTTTCTGCATAGAATTGTCTTCTCTCAGAATCATCCGCAAACTCCACTTTTTGCATAGCAACTTGATGTAATCTCCATACATAACACTTTTTCTCACTGGTGTATTTTTCGCAAAACTCATCTCACCACGGCTGTCCACTAAATTCAGTTAAATGACCCGAATTCCACTCTTCGCAATTCTCCACCACCGCATTTAACTTTTCTTTTCCACACAGAAACAGCACACGATCCCCCACCTTCGCCGGCTTCGTCCTTATCTCCGCTGTTTTTGTTCCAGCCTTAATGGCGTCAAAATACTTCTGTTTTATCATCACCAACATACTAATTCTTCCTCCAAGGTTTTAATAATTCACTAAAAATAGCTTCCATCACTTGCACGATAATACTATTCCCGGCCAATTTATAAAGTTCTTTCCTTGGGATTGGCGGCTGGCAATCAAATACTTTTTTAATTGTTGTATCACTAAAACCCATCAACCGTCAACATTCTTTCTCAGTTAGTATACGTATATGATATGGTTTACCATCTATCATAAAGATTGGGATTCCTTCAATGGGGTCCATTGCATCAACCAAAACATTAGGAACGTAGTTATTTGTCAAATCTTTGATTGGGATCGCCACTTTCCTTCTAGCCAATGAATTTGTTGCCCCTATCGTCCCTACAATGCCATCTTGCGAAAATACTTCATTTTCTTGGATATAGGTTGTCATCGGTAACAAAGTTCTACCAGTTTTACTAAACTGAATCTTTTTTACCGGGACCGCAATCTTATGTCATCTTGGGTTTTGTGCGATGATACAATCAGCAACCGGCGCCGCGCTGTCTAAAACAATATTTTCTCTTACATAAGATGTTAACGGTATGGTAGTATGGCTATTATTCCATAATGTTTGTCCATCTACCATGGTACCAACATTATTTTGCACAATCCTAATCATTCCTCTCTCTACAGATTTAGCAATATGCTTTTCTTTTAAATAATACCACTCATCCACTTTGTCGTGTGGTTCAAGATAATTTTTGAGTGTTTTATCCAACACTTTGCTTTGCAAATTATCAAAGTCAAACGTAAACTTACTGTCTTTGTGAATTGACACCACAAAAACTCTTTTACGATTTTGCGGGATACCAAAATCTTTCCCATTCAAAATTCGATATTCATTTTTATACCCTAGTTTTGCCAGCGTGTCTAAATATTGCTGGAAATGCGGCAAATTCTTTGGGCTCAATAAATTTGGCACATTCTCCCAAATTACCACTTGTGGTTTCGGATTCAGTTCTTTTTCAATAATCTCCAACGTTCTCTTATAAAGAATTGATCGCCCACTAGCTAAATCATTTTTACCAGCCAAACTGAAATCCTGGCAAGGAGAACCGTGTATCAATATGTCTACATGCAAATTCCATTCTTTCACATTCTGCGCAATGTGTTCGTGCTGGAACATTTTGTTATACGCCAAAACAGCAAAGTCTAAAACTTCTACATAATCTATCAATTTTAATGGAATTCCCAAATTTTCGAGAGCCATTCTTGGGCTCCCAATTCCACCAAACAATTCCAATATCTTAATTCTTTGCATTACTTCCTAACCTGGTATACCAAGGTATACCATTTATCTATTCTCTTTCATATTCTTCTAACATGCCATCGTGGTTAGTATCTAATTTATCAAAGTCTTTTAGCCACCCAGAATAACGTTCGATTTGTACCTTGACTAGTTCCACATCACTTTCACTCGGCTTGCCATACTTGCCAGCCAGGATTCGCTCAAAATGATCCAACTCTTTTTGGATGTCTTCCTTCCGATACCCGCCAATCTTGGTCTCTTGTTTTATATTTTTCTTCTTTCAAAAACACATATTATTTTTCCTCTTTGGTATACCTTGGTATACCATCTTCCTTTAATTGATCTTGCACTAATTTCTTTTCTCTATATTTCCTCGCAGCCCTAGCCAGCGCCGCTTTGCCTTTTTCGGTTTTTATGTATTCTCTCTTCCCGGCGTTGACCTTCTCCCTATAGACTGGGTCTTGCATTCTTTTCTTTTTTGCTTCCCTACGCCGTTCAAGGAAAATCTTATATTTGTCAGGGTTACTTTTGAGTTTAGCCATGGATTGTGAATATCTCTCGCGTCGATGTTGTTTGTAAAGCGCATGACGCTCTGGGTCTTGCAACATTCTCTTCCTGTACTCCTCTTGTTGCGCTCGGATAATTTTACAACGCTCTGGGTCTTGCAGCATTCTCTCCCTGCGCTCCACTTGTTGTGCTCGGAGAATTTTACGACGCTCTGGATCTCCCACCAGGCGCCAGTATGCTAATTTATTTCGTTCGCGTTTTTTTTGTTTTAATTCTTCTTTCGTATATTTGTTCCGGTTCATAGGCACAAGTCATTCGCCGTGAACTTTACGATAATTAGCAAATATCGTCGCAATCCGTTTCGGGTGTGAGTGTAGATATTTGGACATCGCTCTTTTCCGCGCCTCTTTCAACCACGGTTTGTTTTTGCTCCGTAAATAAGCTTCGTGCTTCTCCTTTTTGGTTTGTTCAACGTGTGCTGCGCGATATTTTTTCATATATATAGCCCGCGCCGCTCTGTGTTGTTCAGTGCGATTACGTTCTCTCTTCCCGGCGTTGACCTTCTCCCTATAGACTGGGTCTTGCATTCTTTTCTTCCTTCGCTCCTTTTCGCGTGCTAAGATGGCTTTGTATTTGTCTGGGTCGTTTTTGATCTTCGCTCGATAAGCAAAGTGATATGCCCGTTGATATGCATTATGTTTCTCACGATGTTTTAGAAGATATGCCTTGTGAGCGGCGCGAGACCAAATTTTTGTCTTTCCTTCCGCTTTGTGTTTTAAATATCACTCATGTTCTCGTTGTTTGTAAAGTGCATATCTCTCTGGGTCCTCCTTCAAGCGCTGCCGCGCCAATTTGGCGTATTCCCGATTGCGTTTTTTCAACTCCTCGCTTGTATACTTTTTGTGTACCCTCATATACGCCTCCTCAACATCCGGTATACCTAGGTATACCGTTATTTTTTCTCTCCTTTTAAATGGTCTTCGACAATTTCACGCATAAATTGACTCAATGAAACATCTTTACTCTTTAAAATAGATTCCAACTTTTGGAAATCTTCTTTTTTTATCTTTGTTGTCGCCGGAATTCACTTCTGGGCTGTCGCCGGATCAAACGGCTTACGTTCCACCCTTGGTATACCTTGGTATACCATTCCGTCTTTTGACAAGACGCCATTAATAATCTTATTATGCTTACTGTCAGCTGTAAAAATATTAAATTGTTCTTCTTTAAACGCACTAATTCGGTCATTCAAATCACGGAAACGCACTAATTTTGGTTGTTTCAAATTAGGATGCAGGTATTTCGCATACTGTGCATTTTGTGCCGTCGATTTGCGATTATAAGCATTCCCAACATACGTTGCCCCAGTCAATATCGCCAACTCTTGTGCCTCCACAAACCACTTATTAGACATTTGAATGTCTTTCTCAGAAAACACGCGGTTTGATCCTTCTTGTAAATGTTTTTTATTCAAAAATCGATCTGACTTCCTAGCAATAAGTTTTGGGATCTCCACAAATCTTACTTTAATTGTCGTCCCTTTCTTTAAAAAATCACAGGAGCCGTGCGCCAACACGCCATCCCCACCATTAAATCCGCAAACAAACTTGCATTTAAAGTGTTCCACAAACTTTATCACACGATCCGCAAACGGCACATAGCCTGCTTTGCCCGCATAAAATCTGTCGTATTCTTCTAAATACTGAAAATCAAACTTTTCCTTCGGCATTAATTTTTTCACATTCATTATCGCACCTCACTCCTGCTGGTATACCTTGGTATACCATTCCGTTTTATATAATTCTTACAGTTAGTCTGCCACCCATTCAAAATCAATGGACCGTTATATTTTTCTCTACAACTACAAGTCCAATATTCCGCCACTACATACTCCCCATCACATTCCATTGGGTCAGGCAGTGTTAAATATTTGCATTGTGTGCAATATCGCTTATTTTCCTCTTTGGTATACCTTGGTATACCACCACTCTTAATTTTCATTACCTAAATTTCCTTTCCACATCCTGGTCTATCGGTTTATATTTTGTTATATCTTTAATCTTCTCACTCACCGGGCCACCAATGTCTTTCTTTTTGCCATCTCTTTTTCTTTTTAGCATCAAGACAATTTTGGCCGGTATTACTATTAATTCCACCACACCCAAACAGGCGAGAGTAATCATCACCTCATAAGGAAACATCGCCGACCATCCTATCAAACCTTCCAAAATAAACAAAATTCTTTCTCTAAAAATAATCAAACAAGGGATTTCGATCGCCAATAGCAAGGCAATCCCACATAAAATTACTCAATTTACGATTAATTCCACTCAGTTGTATTTCATTCTATTAAAAAGGAAGGCCCTAAACCATTCTTTAACTGTCGCCCAGCCCTTCAATCAGCTCCGCCCAATTCATCGACCAAATTTTTTCATCCATCCTCAAATAATTTTGCCTAATTTGGCGAAACCTCTACCAATCGACACAAAGAAATGTTTCATATTACTTTCTCCCCTGTCGCTTTTGCTTTGCAAAAATGGCCGCTGCCCCTTTACCCGCTAATCCTTCTGATTCCATGCGGTGAAAAAGAAACTCCACCCCTGAACGATAAAGCGCGTTCCCAGTATGTCTACTTTTGTGCAAGACCTTTTCAGCGTAAGCACCAGGTGCAAATTCTTTGTTTTGATTTAAAGGATCACTAATGTGTTCTAGAAAAGCTAATATCAAATCCAACTGCGTTTGGTTCTTCATCCCGATTTTTTTTAAATACCTACGGTTTTTATATTTTTCAATACCTGTATTACTTTGCCCAAAAATTTCACTCGGATTTGGATTTTCTGTTGCCAAATCACCACCAAGCGCTATTACCAAACTTTCTTGTGGATCTCGTAAATCGTATGACTGAACCGTTGCTGACAACGTATCCATCGAAACAACGTTTGTGGCTTTCTTGATATTTTTTATATGCTTGGCATGCAAAAGGTGTACGTTTCTTGCTTTGATTAAGTGTTTGGATGATGAATACCCATACACATCAGTCGCCCCACCATATTTAATAAATCGTTCTCTTCCTAAATATTCTCTTCTTTTAAAACGAATCGTATTCGACACAAACGTCACCAAAGAAAAAGTATTTTTGTATCCATTGTTTTTAATACTTTCAGCCAACCAACAAAACACTTCCGAACGAAAATCTTCTTGTTCGATCGTAGCATCATCTTTTTGTGTCCTAAACACCCAATAATTAATTTGATTTTTAATTTTTGGGTCTTCTAACGCCTCTATTAAGCACTGCATCCTTAAGTCATCAGAGGCTTCAACGTTTGCTAAAATTTTTTGTAATTCTAAAAGATTACGCACGTTTTCCCCTCACAAAACTACAATTTTTTCAAAACTTTTTTTGTATAGCAATAAAAATAATGTAGAATTTAGTTAGAGACAGAATGTGAAAACATGGCTGTTCACCCTTAGCGGTAATAAAAAAACCGCCCTTCACATGTGTGAAGTTTGGTTTAAATGGCAGGAGTGGCAGGACTTGAACCCACAACAGGCGGTTTTGAAGACCGCTGTTCTACCGATTGAACTACACTCCTATCGGTTAGTGAGTGTATTATATTATGCGTTTACGAATGTTATTTCACTTGTTTCTCAAAAGAATGAATTAAGTCACCTAATGTTTTGAGAGTGGCAAGATCCTCATCTGGTAATCTAACCTTAAGTGCTTTTTCTGTATTAATGATAATGCTCATAGCATTTAATGAATCAACATTCAATGATTTTAGTGTTGATTCATAAGTGCTAGGGTCTAGTGTTAATTTAACTCCTGCGTCTTGTGCAGCCTTTTTAATTGCAGATATGATTTTTTCGTTAGACATAATGATCCTTTAAATGTTATTTGATTATATTAGACTTTTTTTGGATTAAATATTATCATCTTTTGGTTGCACCAAGTTGTTAAGCCGCTTAGTCTTATCATGCATTATTTTCATTAAATATATTAATATAAAGATATCTATGAAAAATCATCCCAAATTAACAAAAATATGACCATGGTGTGCTTTAAGCACAGCCGTCATTATTGTTGGAGTGGCCTTAACGCTTGTATTCACTCTCGGTCAATCTTCTCCTACACCAACGACCAATCCGTTTTCTTCGTCGTTTGAAACTAGCGACCCTGTGGCTGAACAAAATCATGTTTATATGCCGAGCGAAAACATGTCATATGCCGGAGCGAGCGTTGGAAACGGTCCTCAAGCTGATGATGGATATAACATTAAAAGTTATGTTGGTTTTACTGGCACACATTCATACACGTATTCTGGGATGGGCAATAGTTCTAATAAACACACAAGTTTCTCTTACTATATTTATGAAAATCTAAATGTTATAGTGGGATCAAATGCTGAATTTAGTTACAAAATTTTTCCTGAATTTGGTCCTGCTAAATCAGGAACTGCACCAGATTTAACGTATCCATCTTCATTCGTCTCTGTGGATCTTTTGTATAACGACAATAATACAAGCGACAAACTACAATCTCTCATAAACACAAATACATGTGATCAATATGGTTATGGTATATCTCCAACTGAACAAGGTCAGTCTAAAAGCTTATATTCTGGACAATGAAACTCAAAGAAATTTGATTTACACGCCATCAGATACCAACACGTCCATGCAATGGTACTAAAATACGATTTTAACATTGGTGATGTTGCCCCACCAGATGTTGTGGGTTATTTAGACGATGTTTCTATTGAAGACACCCCCATAATTGATGCACACAGTTTAACTAATTACGTTGATGTAAGACGTGGCACTGATTCTAGTGGTGATTTCTCAAGAGGTAATAATTTGCCAGCTGTAGCAACACCAAACGGATTTAACTTTTATACACCAATGACTGATGTTAACACCAATTGACTTTATAGATATAAAGAACAAAATGATGTCAACAATCTCCCCACTATGCAAGGTTTTGGTATTTCACACGAGCCTAGTCCTTGGATGGGAGACCGCAACCAATTTAACATCATGCCACAATTATCTAATAGTGCTGATGATCAAATAAACACAAAACCAGCAGACCGTGCTCTAGAATTTTCCCATAGTGATGAAATTGCTAGACCAGATTACTATTCTGTTAATTTAAAGAATGGTATCCGTCAAGAAATAACACCGTCTAGTCATAGCGCCATCTTTCGTACCACATTCCCAGCAACATCCAACTACGGTTCTGTCATTTTTGATTCCAAAGACGGTAATGCAGGCACCGACTATTTTGCTTTCAAAGACCCAAATGATGCTCCAAATTCATTTCGTGGTTGAGTGGACAATGGAAACGCAAGTGGCAGAGTAGGCGGCCGGTCTATAATGTTTTTATATGGAGAATTTTCCAATCAAAACTTTACAATACATACCGACACGAATTATAAAAATCGTCAATATATTACCTTCTCACTAGATAGTAGCAAAACAGTTAATATAAAATTGGCATCGTCTTTCATTAGCATAAATCAAGCTAAAAAAAATCTAGCTTTAGAAATTACTAATGACAATTTAAATTTTGAGACTTTACAACAGCGAGCTGCCAATATATGAAATACTAGACTTGGCGCTGTCAACTTATCCAAATCCAACGCAACAGATACACAAAAAACTACAATGTATTCTAATTTGTATCGATTAAACCTATACCCTAATGAACAATTCGAAAACACGGGGACAACTGCAGCACCTATATATGAACACGCAAGTCCAGTCTTACCAAAAGTCCCTGGGCCAGGCCCATCATCAATCACAACTGATACCGATGCTCAAGTCAAACCAGGTAAAATGTATGTCAATAATGGTTTTTGAGACACATATCGAACTGTATGGCCTGCTTATCAATTACTTTATCCAAATTTTGTCAAAGAATTAATAGACGGATTCTTGCTCCAATACATCGAAGGTGGATGAGTGGCAAGATGATCATCGCCAGGATATTGTGATGCAATGACTGGCACATCTTCTGATTGTGCTTTTGCCGATGCTTATACAAGTGGCGTAATCACTGATATCGATACGGCATTAAACATTTATAAATCCGGCTTAAAAGACGCAACACAATATTCTTCAGATGATGTTGTTGGCCGAAAGGAATTAAAAACATCTTTGTTCCTTGGATATACTAGTACTGCTATCGGCGAAAGTGCATCCTGATCGTTGGAGGGTTATATCAATGATTATGCCATAGGCGAAATGGCCATTAAATTATCTCAAGACACCAATCTATCAGATCAAAAAGCCATACAAGAAACTAATCAAACTAAACAGCAAATCTGTGACACTGGTAATTACTTAAAAACTAGAGCAGAAAACTATAGCTTGCTTTTTGATTCTGCTACCAAATTTTTCAGAGGTAAAACAGCTGACGGTACTTTCGCAAACCAAGGTGGTGGTCAATTTAATCCTCTCAATTGAGGATACGAATTCACAGAGACTAACGGATGAAATTTTGCTTTCACAGCACCGTTTGATGTTCCGGGTCTAATTGGTCTCTATGGTGGACAAGCACAATTTAAAAACAAACTTGATGATTTCTTCAATACGCCGGAAACGGGCACTCACCCGGGTAGTTATGGCGGTACAATCCACGAAATGAGAGAAGCAAGAGATGTAAGGTTGGGGCAGCTTGGTATGAGCAACCAACCATCACATCACATCCCTTATATGTATGCTGCAGCTGGTTATCCGTCTCGAACTCAAGAATTAACTCGCGAAATATTACAACGTTTATATGCTGGCGCAGATATCGGGCAAGGATATTGTGGTGATGAAGATAATGGTGAAATGTCCGCATGAGGAATATTATCTTCGCTTGGTTTATACAACCTCGCTTTGGGAAGTAGTCAGTATATAGTCACATCTCCATTATTTAGTCACGCACTAATACAACGTGATAATGGCGCTAAGATTGACATCACCGCTTCAAACAATCAATTAAATAATAAATATATTTCATCAGCATCGCTTGATGAGAAATCATTTAATGATGTGTACATCAGACAAAGTGATTTATTAAAGGGTAATCACACTTTGTCATACACAATGAGTCCAACACCAACATCTTGAGGTTCCAAAACAATTAATGGTACTACACCTCAAGGAATTACTGATGTTATTGATGACGGTGAATTAACAGTGGATGGCTCTGCTTATGCGAATTTAACAGATAAAGATGTTTCTGACTCGCAAACATTTACTGATTTATCAAATATTACTTTAAATTGAGAACGTACTACTGCAAATAATTCGCTCATTAATATGTTTGCTTTAACGTCTGGTGTTTCACCAATCGTATTTACAAGCTTTAAATTTTCGGGGTCAATGGATGGAACAAATTGAGATGAATTAACAACACTACATGATCAAATTTTCAACTTATCTTTTGAGACCAAACAATATTCGTTTTTAGCAAATAAAAACTATGATCATTATAAATTAGAGCTGTCTAGCTCAGCCTCTAGCATTAGTCTTGCAGAATTTGCTTTACTATCTGGCTACACAGCATAAATACAACTGTAGTTGTAAAATATTCATTTTCTTAGAGTTTACAATTTCTTCGTACAAATAAAAACATTATTTAGCACTCTCGCTTGACAAGTGCTAATATGTGTGCTATAATCTCACCACAATTAAAATATTTTAGAGAAATAAAGGAACGTTATGGCAAAGAATGTAATATTAGGTATAGACCTTGGAACCACCAACTCTTGTGTGGCAATTATGGAAGGTGACAAACCTAAAGTATTAGAAACACCGGAAGGCAAAAGAACCGTACCATCAGTAGTTTCATTTAAAGGCGGAGAGTTTATTGTAGGTGATGCAGCAAAGCGTCAAATGATTACAAACAAGGATTCTGTCGCTTCTATCAAACGAAAAATGGGTACATCAGAAAAAGTAGATCTTGGTGGCAAAAAATATACACCCGAAGAAATTTCTGCAAAGATTTTAGGATATATTAAAAAATATGCCGAAGACAAGGTTGGTAGACCTATTAGCAAGGCAGTTATTACTGTACCGGCATATTTTAACGATGCACAAAGACAGGCAACTAAAAATGCTGGGAAAATTGCGGGACTAGATGTAGAGCGTATTATTAATGAGCCAACTGCTGCTGCATTAGCTTATGGTTTAGACAAGTTGGATAAGGAACAAAAAATTCTAGTATATGACCTCGGTGGTGGTACATTTGATGTTTCTTTATTAGATATGGCTGGCGGCACATTTGAAGTTTTATCTACAAGTGGTGATAACCGTTTAGGCGGAGACGACTGAGATCAAAAAATTATTGACTGATTGGTTGCGGATGTTAAATCTGAACATGGCATTGATTTATCTAAAGATAAAATGGCAATACAAAGATTAAAAGAAGCCGCAGAAAAAGCTAAGATAGATTTATCTGGCCAATTGGAAACAGAACTTTTGTTGCCTTATCTTTCAATGACTGATAGTGGTCCATTAAATGTACAAAAGAAATTAACTCGTGGTCAATTTGAGAAATTAACTGCTGATTTATTAGAAAGAACTAAGAAGCCAGTGGAAGATGCAATTAAGGAATCAAAACTTTCCTTAAGTGAAATTAACCAAGTTTTATTGGTTGGTGGTTCTACAAGAATGCCAATGGTTTATGAATTAGTTAAAAAGATGACTAAGAAAGAACCTAATAGAACCATCAACCCTGATGAAGTAGTCGCTATGGGTGCCGCCGTTCAAGGTGGTGTATTAACTGGCGATGTAGACAATATCTTATTGTTGGATGTTACCCCATTATCTCTTTCCATTGAAACATTAGGGGGTGTTGCTACTCCTTTAATTAAGAGAAACACAACTATTCCAGTGAGCAAATCACAAATTTTCTCTACAGCAGCTGATAACCAACCAGCCGTTGATGTTCATGTAGTACAAGGTGAAAGACCAATGGCTCGTGATAACAAATCATTAGGTAACTTCGCTTTAAGCGGTATTGACCCAGCTCCTCGTGGTGTTCCTCAAATTGAAATTACTTTCAACATTGATGCCAACGGTATTATGAATGTTACTGCTAAAGATTTGAAAACCAATAAAGAAAATACCATCACTATTAAGGGTTCATCTAATTTATCAGAAGACGAAATTAATCGTATGGTTAAAGAGGCTGAAGAAAACAAAGATAAAGACGCCAAAATTAAAGAACAATCTGAAACTCGTTACCGCGCCGAATCTCTTATCCATCAATTTGAATCTTCTTTAAATGATGAAAAATCTAAGGACATGCCCGCTGACCAAAAAGAAAAAGCTCAAAAAGAAATTGACGATCTTAAGAATTTACTCAAAGAAGAAAAATGAGATGAATTAAAAACTAAGATTGACCAAATTGAAGCAATGGCTCAACAATTTGCTAAAGATGCTTCTAAAGGTTCACAAGAACCTCCAAAGAAATAAATTGTTAGTATAAATAATAAAATAAACAACCTTGTTGGATGAAGGTTGTTTATTTACGATTTTTAAATTATTCAGTTTTTAAATTGTTAAGTTTAATTACTGTTGTTAGAGTAGTTTCAATTTTATCTAAACGAGTAACAACTGGTTTTAAAGCAGTCGTTAAGGCTTTCGCAATACGTTCATCAAGCGAAATTCTTGGTTGCTGTGGTCCTCTGATGGTCGTTGTAGAAATCATTAGTTCGTGGCCGACTCGTTTGGGATTTCGGTTGTATTGCTCAATCTTAATCATTTTCTTTCTTACATTATATATTATTGACATTTGCACCTCCACTATACTAATTGCCCGAAAATTATTTTTTGTCTCATTTATTTTTCACAATTCAAAATAACCTATGTATGTAATACATAGGTTAAATTGTGATTTTTTGAATTTATTTCGCGGGCCGAATTTAACGAAATATTTGAATATTGTTAAACAACAAACAATAAATTACACTAAAACATTATTCCATTAATGCTTGGAATATCAAAACAATAGCATTGCTTCCAGCATCCATGTGTCCTAATGCTCGATCACCCAAATATGAAGCACGACCGCGAAATGCTGGCATGTTGGTTGTTGCTTCTGCTCCTTGTTTAGCGCCTTCATATGCCGCTTTAAAATCTAAAGTACTAGATGTAGAATTCCTCAACGCCTCGTATGCAGGAATAATGGCGTCAATTAAAGTTTTTTCTCCGGGCAAAGCCCCGCCCAATTTTTGAATACCGTTTTTAGCGTTTTCTAAAGCATTTGCCAGTACTGAATTGTCAATTATGCTGGCACGACTCAAAGTGTCACCAATCCGAATTAATGAAATCGCAAATAATTGTCCTGATGAACCACCAATTTTAAAAGAAAACAATTTTCCGCACTGCAACAAAGCTTCTTTTAATGGTAAATCTTTTCAAGTGGAAACATTATCCATAAGAAGCTGAAATCCGTTGGTAACATTACTCCCAAAGTCCCCGTCACCAATTGCAGCATCTAATTGGTTTAAATAGAGTGTATTTTGAGATATTTTTTTGTTGATTTTATTGATTGCTTCGTATAGTGTAAACATTATTGTATTTTCCTCTCCATTATTATTGCATCATTAATGTTGTTATAGTACTTTTTTCTCACATTAATTTGTTGAAATCCCAATTTATGATATAGATTAATAGCCGGCTTATTTAATTCATTAACTTCTAAATATAAAATATGTTTAGGATACTTGCTTTCTAGAAATGCCAATAATTTAATAGCAAATCCTTTTTGCCGATATGCTTCTGCAGTAAATATTTTTACGATATCGATTTCGCCTTTAGTGGTGGCAGTAAATAAATACGAAATTAATTGATCATTAATAAAAACGCCTAAATTACAATAACTCTTATTAGAGAGCATGTTCATTAGTTGATCCATCGTTAGACAATCATGTTCAAATTGTTCATACTCGCTGATTTTTGGTACATCTTGAATGGTTAACACTTTGATCATAATTACACCGGTTCCTTTATATATAAAGGAATTAAGTTATCAATATTCTTAACGATTTGGAAATGTTCGAGATGAAAAAGTAAATTGTCAAACACATTCACCGATTTGTATTGAATAAAAATATCTTGTTTTGGGTACTTGTGAATTATCGTTTTGACTTTTTCACCACTAATCATGCCAAGTGGCCTAATTGGTTTATTGTTTTTATAAATACCCAAATAAAAATTATTGCCCTTGGCGTCTAATAAAGAAACACCATGACCTTGGGGCAGCTGTAATAACAAAGAATCGATTTGAAAAACTTGGGTGTTATTAATCAAAGATCATGTTTTGGCAATAATTGTGCCTACGCGAACACCGGTGAAACTTCCGGGACCAACCACTACCAAAACTTTATTAATATCTTTTTGCTTTAATTTGGCCGTGCTAATTAAAGAATCAATGTGTTCTACTACAATGTCTGTCAAATTATTATGTGTTTTAATAGAATGTTTAGCAATAATTTGTTCATTTTTTAAAATGGCCAAATTACAATAATTTTGAGTTGTATCAATGAACAAACTAAACATTACCTATCACCTTTCAACTTTTGTTTAAGGGCTTGAAATGTTTTATCCGGCTTGCTATTAAATGTCATAACTTCTTTGGTCGTCGGGTGCACAAACGATAAATAATACGCGTGCAAAAATTGACCATAATTTTTGTATCCGTCGTATGTGCCATAAAGTTCATCATTAAAAATAGGGTGATGTATATATGCCATGTGAACACGTATTTGGTGTGTTCTGCCTGTAAGTAGATAACATTCTAACAAAGCAGCCGTAGGATAATTTTCTAAGATAGTCACTTCTGTTTGAGCTGGTTTGGCTTTAGCATCATCACTTACAATCATCCTTAATTCATTTTGCTTGCTGCGATCAATAGGGGCTTTGATCAAAAGAAATTTGTCTTGAAAATTATTGTGAACTATTGCCAAATATTTACGAATAATGCTTTTGGTTTGAACTTGTTTAATTAAGTAATCGTAAGCTTTTTTATTCTTGGCAATTATTAACAAACCGGAAGTGTCCCTATCTAATCGATGCACAACACCAGGGCGTAATTTATCTTCAAATTCATTAACCTTAATTTTGTTAAGTAGTGCATTGACTATTGTGTCTTGCTCATTAAAAGTTGTTGGATGCACTAATGTGTGTTTGGCCTTATCAACCACAATCACATCGTTGTCTTCATAAACAATTTTAATTTTAGCGGTTATTGGTTTAAGTTGGGTGTTGAGTGTTTGTTCAATATCCTTAATTTCAATTTGCATTTCATTATCAATCAACTGTCCTTTTTTAAAAGACACTTCACCATTCACATAAATTAATTGTTGTTCAAACAACTTTTCTACATAACTGCGATTTTGTTTTAAAAAGTTAGTAAGAAATTTATCAAGTCGAATTTTCTCATTAAGGTTTTGGACTAGGATCTTTCCCATGTTGATCTCCTTCTGCTTTTTTATTTTTACCAAAAGCATCAATGATGGTGAAAATAACATACAAGACCGCAAACACAATAACGCCACCCACAATACTAAAATCTGGAAAATTAGAAGTGGTATCGCTCAATCAAAGGGTTGGAATGTAATCAATAACTGTGTTGGGATCCCCTGGAAACCCAGCAACACGATCAAACAAATTAAACATACCGCCAGTAAAAGCCAGTGCTAATGGAAGAATGTAATACCATTTTTTCATAAATAAAATGCACCCAAGTAAAATTATGCAAATCATTGACTGCAAAAAATAAATGAGCGGCACCGGCATTTCTGCACCAAAAGCGATACCGGGGTTGTGTTGAACATCTCCTGGTCAAGGCCACTGGCCTTCGCGAATTAATAAATTACAAGTAAGCGATGGAACTAAAACAATCACTAATCCAACCGCAAATCATAATAATCTTCATAAATTGTTACGCTTTTTAAAATTATCTTTTAGATATTGTTGAAACTTGTCAACTCATGGCGGATTTTTTTTATTACCCAAGCTTTGGTTTGTAGTAATATCTGAATCTTGTATCATACGTATACTAATTTTAATAGTAATTTCGTGTTTTTAAAGATTATGGTAATTAAAAATTAAGCGCTTGGAAAAAGTATGCATTATTTTTATATATAATATAAAAATTAACAAACGGATCTAGCGAGGTAAAAATGAAAAGTAAGGTAATGGTAGTTTTTGGTGGAGTGTATAGCTCGCTTGGAAAAGGAATTGTAGCTTCATCAATTGCCAGAATCCTCACTGAAATGGGCAACAAAGTGTCTATGATGAAATTAGATCCTTATCTTAATGTTGACCCTGGTACATTAAGCCCGTTGCAACATGGTGAAGTATTTGTTACCCAAGACGGTGGTGAAACTGATTTAGATTTAGGAAGCTACGAAAGATTCCTTGGCAGAAAAATTACTAAATTATCTACAGTAACTAGTGGTCGTATTTATAAAGAGGTTATTGAAAGAGAACGTGGTGGTGGTTACAATGGTAAAACCGTGCAAATCATTCCTCATGTTACTGATCAAATTAAAGTCAAAATTTACAATATTATCAAAGCAGAAGAACCAGATTTTTTAATTATTGAAGTTGGTGGGACTGTCGGAGACGTTGAATCTGTCCCTTTCGTAGAAGCGCTTGGTCAATTCCGCGGTGAATATGGTAGGGATGATGTTTTATTTATTCTATGTTCTCCATTAATAAAACTAGTTACCAGTGGTGAATTAAAAACTAAACCAACTCAACATGCCGTAAAGATGATTGGTAATATGGGTGTAGTACCAGCGTTCTTGATTTTAAGAAGCGATGTCGCTGTAGACAAAGGCACAATAGAAAAAATAGCCATGTTGTGCCACATGTCACCAGAATTTATTTTTAAATCATTAAATCTACCTTCTGTTTATTATTTACCAACAGAATTGTACAAGCAAGGCATTCATAAAGCTATTTATAAATACTTTGGTTTGACTATTAAACCTAAGCAAACACTTAATAAGTGGAATCATTATGTCAATACCATTAAATCCATTAAAACTAAAATCAAAATTGCAATGGTTGGTAAATACAACGAATTACATGATTCATATTATTCTTTAATCGAATCACTTAAATTATCGTCATGAGAATATAAACGTAATGTAAAAATTGAATGAGTCAATTCCGAAGAGTTAGAAAAACCAGGTGCTAATATTAAACAAGCGTTTAGGGGTTGTCACGGTATTTTAGTACCTGGCGGTTTTGGTAGTAGGGGTATAGAAGGCAAACTAATTGCTATTAAATATGCTCGTGAAAACAATATTCCTTATTTAGGCATATGTTATGGAATGCAAACAGCCACCATTGAGTTTGGGCGTAATGTTTTGGGTTTAAAGGATGCTAACACTACTGAAATTGACCCGAATACCGAATATAAATTATTCCACTACATTGATGGCCGTATGCGTTTGGGTGAACAGCAATGTGTCATCACCGATAAAAATTCATTAGCTTATCGTTTGTATAAAACAGATATGGTCGCAGAAAGACATCGCCACCGTTGAGAATTCAACAACCAATATATCCCATTATTTGAAAAAGCCGGTTTTAAATTCACGGCATTTTCTAATGATAAAGAAAAAACGGTGGAGATGGCTGAAATCCCATCTCATCCGTTCTTCTTCGGTGTACAATTCCACCCAGAATTTAATTCGTGGCCTGGAAATCCAGACCCAGTATTTATGGGTTTTATTGGTGCCGCAATTAAACACGAAAAACACAAATTGTAATTTTATTAATAGAATTGCGTTTATTTATTAACACCAATTAGTTTTACAATATTTTTGGCTAATTGCTGAAATGTGGAGATGCCTTCTTCATCTTTTTCTAAATCTCCCGGTTTCCTAGCAACGCCCAAATTTCAATAAATAGAAGTCGCTATGGGCATTTCATTAATGCCGAAAAAATAATTAATAGCGCTATATGTAAACGACGCTCCTGCCCTACGATGAATTACAACTGGCGCTCCAATTTTGTCTTTTAATAACCCATCGTTGGCTTTTGCAACAAAACCAACACGATCGATGAAAGCTTTTACTTCAGTGGTCACGTTGGAAAAATATGTTGGTGATCCAATAACAATTGCTCCTATATTCTTTTGAAAGCACTGTGCCATAATGGGCGTTAACCCATCGTTGATCACACACTTACCATCTTTGTTTTTCCAACAAGACCTGCATCCTGAACAACCACGAATATTAATTCCACCTAGTTGAACTATTTCAGCATCTAATTTATTTTGTTGAAATACTTTTACCATAATTTCTAAAGCTGTCTTTGTGTTGCCATTAGCTTGCGGACTTCCGTTTATTAATAATATTTTCATGTTTAGTTCTCCAACATTTTAATGTTTTTCAATATTTGCTCTTTACCAACCACAGTTAATATTTTATTCATTTCAGGACCGTGTTCTTTAGCTATGGCAACAAACCGAATGGGAAAATATAAATTCTTTGCCGTTAAACCGGTATCTTCCTTTACTTTATTAACTATCTCATTACCATTCGTCAATGTTATCTCATCATATGTGCTTAAAACATGTTCTAAAGATTTAATACATTTTTGAAAATTATCACTTTTGATTGTGCTATGCATTTCGCTAGATAAATCTTTAAGATTAGTGCTTAAAAATGTGTGATCAACGAGCCCGTTAACTTGTGTCGCATATGAAAGTTGAGGCTTAAAAATAAGCAACACAAGATCCAACACTGAATCATTTTTGAAACTTTGCTTATCAAATTTAATGAATGGTTTAATTCATTGCAGATATGTTTCGTCTGACATATTTTTAATGTATTCATTTCCAATTCATAACATTTTTTTAAAATCAAAAAAAGCTGGCGCTTTAGAAACTCGCTCAATATCAAATTGACGAATAATTTCATCTGTGTTCATTATTTCTTTAGTATCTTTAGGACTTCAACCTAATAATGACAAGAAATTAGTAATAACTTCAGGCATGAAACCCATTTGTTTGTAGTCCTCTATAAATTGTTTTAATTCACTATTACGTTTGGATAATTTTTTACCACTTTCATCAACAATGATTGATAAATGTCCATATTCAATTGGTTGCTTATCAAACCCTAGCGCTTCTTTGATTGCAATTTGATAGGGTGTATTAGAAATATGTTCTTCACCACGAAGCACATGTGTAATTTGCATATCAAAGTCATCTACCACTACAGCGAAGTTATACATTGGAATGCCGTTGGATTTCAAAATCACTGGGTCTGTTAACGCAGATGTTGGTACCGTCATATTGCCCCTAATTAAATCTAATCATTTAATTTCTATTCCATCCATCATTTTTAAACGTATCACTGCCGGAACTCCATCTTTTAATTTTTGTTGTATTTCAGCCTTAGACAAATTTAAGCACTTTCGATTGTATTTTGGTGTCAAACCTTTTTCTAACGCAATCGTTCTCTGCGCTTGTAATTCTTCTTTAGTACAAAAACAATAATACGCTTTACCTTCTTGGAGTAGTTTATTAGCTAACTCTTGGTATCGTTTGATTTTTTGTGTTTGAATGTATGGTGGGAACTCACCTGGGGTCCTAACCGATTCATCTGGAGTAATTTTTAATCATTCTAAATTATCTAATTGAGATTCAACTCCACCTTCTACATTTCGATCGGTATCTGTGTCCTCGATTCGGCAGATGAAAGTACCATTGTTGTGTTTGGCAAATAAAAAATTAAACAAAGCAGTACGTGCTCCTCCTATGTGGAAGAAGCCTGTTGGTGATGGTGCATATCTGGTGCGTACTTTCATAATTATCTAATTATCTCAATAATTGAGCCGCCTGTACCAGATAAAAATCTTTTGTTTGATTTCTTAAATCATCATTTTAAAATTGGCTTTAATATTATTGCTGTTGGTTGTAATACATTTAGACTCTCAACTTCACCGTGCATTAATTGTTTATATTGATTTTGAAAATCTCATTTGGGATGTTTTTTTAATTTGTCAAATGCTTTATATACATCTTGCGTGCTTATAGGAATGTTGGTAATAATTGGTTTGAATTTAGGTATTTTCCTCTTAAAGACATTAACTATCTCACCATATCCACTAACTTCTGCAATGTTGATGCCTGATAGAAAGAAAGGAATATCACTGCCGATATTGATGGCTATATCCTTCAAATCTTTTTTATCTAATCGTATATGCCACTTACGAATAATCCAATTCATAATTGCGGCCACATCTGTGGAGCTACCGCCCAAACCCGACATTATTGGAATGTTTTTGATAATATGAATATCTAAATGAATAGGCTCGTTAACCTTATTGGATAAAAACTTAATGGCTCTTAATGTTGTGGTCTTATCAATTTTGCATTCTTGCTGATGAAATTCACAAGTAACAGTAGTTTGTGGTGCGATTTTTATTGTTATTTCATCATATAAATGTTTATACAAACAAAAGACACTGTGAATTCTATGTTTCACATCACCCTTGGTTTTTGGCCAAACCTTGAGTATTAAATTAACTTTACTATAGGCTTTCATATAAATTAAATAGCTCAGTGGGAGAAAGTTCCTCTGCTCTTATATTAACACTTTTACTTAGAACGTTTAATGAATTAGTGACCTTCTCCACTGAAAAATGTTGTTTTAAATTATTCATTAGTGTTTTACGTTTGAAAGTAAAACAGATTTTTAAAAATTTAGCGAATCCCTCATTAAAATCTCGGTTATTACGTTGAATTTCGACCACACACGAATCGACAGCTGGTGGTGGATCAAAAGAGTTTGGCGACACATCCATCATTTTAGCAACGGATGCATGCCACTGCACCAAAGCAGAAAGCGCATTGTAACTCTTAGTGCCTGGCATAGCTGAAATTCTATCGGCCATTTCTTTTTGCAGCATGCAAATAAAGACTTTTATTTTGCTTTGCTTTATGAAATGCAACATCATTGGCGAACTAATGGAATAAGGTAAGTTTGATAAAAGTACAGGACTTACATATGTTTTTGTTATTTGCTCCAAATTCACTTTCAGTACATCATTATTGATTAATGCAAAATTTTTATACTTATCAAATTTTTTAGTTAGTGAGGCAGCTAGTCTCTTGTCTAACTCAATAACTACCAACGGTTTGTTATACAATACCATAAATTGAGTTAATATTCCCCCGCCCGGCCCTATTTCAATAATTGCATCGTGAGCATCTGTGTGAATTAAATTAGTAATTTTTTGTGCAATATTTTCATCAATTAAAAAATTTTGCCCCATTTTTTTAGATGGTATAAAATTCTTAATATTGAAATATGTTGACTTTGATCTCATTTATTCTAGACCCAGTGCTGAAAGTCTAGATTCTAGTTTTCCACCCTTGCGTCTATTTCTTAAAATGATACGGTGCATTAAATAAGATTGACCTAATGAGAACATGGCGTTCATAAACCAATAAACACCAACACCTACGGCAGTAAAAGCAACAATGACCCCCATTACTCCGGCAAATATGGTTTGAAACATACGCATTCGCTTTTGTTGCTTATTCCCTTTGTCACTAGTGGCCACCGCGTTCTTATTTCGTTGTCTTGCCCAACGCTGAGGTAATTTCATAGATAAAAATTGTGCGGGAATAACCAAAAGTAAAAAGAATATAAACGTCCAACCCATATGCATAAACTCACCACTAAATATTTGACTCAACGGTGTCATTCCAAATCCTCAAATACCAAACAAGTAAGTTGCTTTAAGTGGACGTACGATAGTAACAACACGATAAACAATTAAGAAAATTGGTAAGGTGATAAACATTTGTTCAAAAGCGGCAAACGGTTTAATTTTATATTTCTTATAAATTTCCATTGTTTCTTGTTGCTTCTTTTGTTTGGAGGCCATATCCTTTAGATCTTTATATTTAGCATTGATTTCAGAAATTTTCCCTTGTACCTCGGACATTCTCTCGTTCTGAAGTGTAGAACGTAATGTAACCACGATAGACAATGTTCTAATAATCAATAAAAGAATAAAAATGGCAAGCAAAGCATTCAACCCACCAATTCAAGTCTTGGTCACATACATAAAATTTAATACTAGTTGCCCGCCAGGATATACAAACAACCCATAAAATGGCCCGTAAGACATTGTCCACTCACTAAAAGTGTGATACTGCTGCCCTGCCGCTCCCGCCACATCATAACGTCAATCCCCGGTTTTGCCAAATGGAAAACCAAATTCTAACCCTGCCCCAATAGATGAATTGGTTGCAACCGAGCCGTCTCACATGGTTTGAAAACAACCTCACAAACCCATTATCATAAAGAAGGCAAACACAGCTAGCTTACCCCATTTTCATATTTGTTTCCACACCTTTTTGGCCGTTCCAGCTTTACCTGCGGGTTTTACTCAAAAAGGACTAGCGGTGACATTACCGTTGCTACTAGATGAAAAAGAAAATGCTGGTTTAGTGCTCATGAATCCTTATTTAAAATGAACTAAATTATATACTTCATTAAAGAATTTTTTATTAGTATCATATTTATTATTTATGTAGTTACTCTTAACCACAATTATCATATCCACATATTTGATGTCGGTAATTTGTTGGATGAACTGACGCATTTGTCGTTTGATTAAATTCCGAACGACGGCTGTTGGAAAATTTTTCTTGTTCACTGCGAGGCCGTAGCGTAACTTCTTTAAGTTGTTTGGTGCAGCTTTAATTTTAAAAATAACATTGTTAAAAACAGAATGTTTTTCGACAACTTTAGTAAAATCAGCCGACTTCTTTAAAACAGTAATGTCTTTATTTTTCATCAGACACAGAGAGTTTGTGGCGCCCCTTTAGACGTCTACGGGCTAATGTTTTTTTACCTTTTCTAGTCGCGGATCTAGATAGAAACCCGTGCTTTTTAGCTCTTCGTGCTTTGTTTGGTTGATATGTTCTTTTCATAGCCCATAATTATATAGATATTAATTTCATCACAAATAATAGTTTTTTATTTTATAAATATAGCCCCATATGGCTGAGTCAATAGAAAGTAAATTAGTTAGTAAAGCGTTAGAAACCGCTAAAAAGGAATTAAAGTTAGTTGTCAACAACGATGCTTTTTGAAATGAATTTATTAATACTTTGGAATTTGAAAAATTAAATAACAACGAAATAGTGTTGAATGTAAAAAATTTATTTGCCAAGCAAGTACTAACAAATGATTTTCTTAAACCCATTACCAACGCCATTAATAATGCTACTAATGGTAATTTTGATATTTTTTTTAAGGTGAAAGAAGAGTCTTATACCCCTACCATAAAACCAACACACTTGGTTGAACTTACTACCAACACAAACATTAATAGAAATTACACTTTTAACAATTTTATTGTGAATGAATTTAATAAATCAGCTTACGCCGCAGCTCAATCCATTTTTAAACAAGCTTATTGAAATCCCATTTTTATAAGCGGTGGGGTTGGCTTAGGCAAAACTCATTTACTTTTCGCTATTGGAAATGAATATATAAAATTACACCCAGAAAAAAATGTGCGTTACATCACAACTGATGAATTTATTAGAGAGGTATATAACGCTTTCTCCAAGGGTGGCAGCGTAATTGAAGAAATTAAAAGCAAATATCAATCATATGATTTGCTATTAATGGATGATATCCAATTCTTGGCAAAGAAAGAAAAAATGAGTGAGATATTTTTTAATATTTTTAATTCTAACGTCCCAGCAGGGAAAATTATTGTTATGACTTCTGATAAACCACCAGTGTATTTGGAAAATTTTGAAGAGCGAATTAAATCGCGCTTCTCGTCAGGCCTAACTATAAAAATAAGCAACCCAGATTTAGTGGCGATGACCCATATTATGGAACAGAAAATACAGGAAGCGGGGGAGGGTTTTATTTTTAATCGAGACGCTATTCAATACATTGTGCATAGAAACCCTCGTGACATCCGTCAGTTAGAAGGGTATTTACACCGCATTTTATTTTATGCCGTTAATAATTTGCCCCCACGTGCCATTATTACACCTGACATTATTCAAAAATATATTGAAAAAGAACAAGACGAAAATTGAAAACAAAAAGGTTATGATATTGACCCTAATTTAGTTATTGACCAAATCAGCCGAGCTTATAACATTAATGTGGATTTAATTAAGTCGAAAGTGCGCACACAAGAAGTCACACAAGTGAGAAACATTTGCATGCATGCTTTAAGATATAAATTTAACATGCCTTTTGAGCAAATTGGAATGTTTTTTGGACGACACCACACCACCGTTATGGAAAGTGTAGAAAAGATTGAAAAATTATTAAAAAAAGATGAAAGTTTACACACATATATCACTAACTTATACAAAAAGATGTAGTGTGGAAATGTGGGAAGTGTTGTGGGAAAATATGAGAGAGCAAACTTTAAAACCCACAAAACCAACAGCTCCTATAATAATAATGTTAAAATAAACTAAATTAAATATATAAAATTAAAGTCTATGAAATTCACAATTGAAAAAAATGTTTTTTTAAACATATTAAAGTTACCAACCAATATAGTTGACAACACAAATATCAATCCCGTTTTAACTGGTATAGTGATTGAATGCAAAAACAAACAACTAACTATTGTTAGTTCTAACAATAATCTATCAATACACACATCTTGTAGTGATGTTGAAATTGTTAATGATGGTAAGGTTTTAATTAGAGGAAAATTGTTATTTAGTATTATTAGCAAATTGAAACAATCTAAAATCACATTTGAAGTTGTTGACAATTCTATTGTAAGAATTTCTACTAACAATTTCTCATCAGATATAAATTTATTAGATGATGTTGGTTACCCTTCCATTAATTTCAATTTTGAAGGTTGAACAAAACTTGAAATTAATAGTAAATTTTTAAAAGAAGTTATAAACAAGATCACAAACACAACTAATTTACTTTTAGATAGATCTACCCCATTAAATGGTATTTTGTTTGATTCCACTAGGTTGGAAGGGTTTTTAGAGTGTGTTGGTACTGATGGTCACCATTTGTCATATTTAAAAACTCCATTTACTGGTGAAAAATTTAAAATAATTATTAGTGTTGAAAATTTAAGAAACATTTCTGAATTAATTAATAAAGATCAAAACATTGCCTTTCATTTATTAAACAAACAATTAATTATTGAAATGCAGCAAACATTACTTAATTGTCGTTTGATTGATGGTGACTACCCTTCTGCCATTAAAGCAATTGAAGCTCCTCAACAATTTGAATTTTCAATTAACAAAAATGAATTAGTTGACGCAATAGAGCGAGGTATTGTTTTAGCTAGCGCAGAAAAGAAACCATCTATTTTGTGCAACATTTCCAACGACACTATGAAAATTAATTGTAGAAGTATTGAATATGGTAGTTCGTACGAAGAAATAGCTATTAAAAATTATTCTGGAAACAATTTAAATGTTTCTTTTAATGTTAAATATTTAATGGATTTAGTTAAAAATATTGATAATACAGAGGTTTTAGTTCAATTTACCGAAAACACTAAACCATTTTTTATTAAAGATCCTAAAGATACTAATTACATATCTCTAATTTTACCAATTCGCATTATTTAATGAATAAATAGATGTAATCTATTTAATTCTTACCTAAACAAGCGGTATTAGTCATAAAAACACCTGTTTTTTCAATTTTTAGCATGTTTGCATACTTTTTAGTGTATTTTTTAAAAAAAATGCGAAATTTAACGAAAAATATATTGCTTTATATATTATTGTTATAATATATCATAATTTTTATTGAGCATAATGGCAACTTTTATTACTATTGAAAATGATTTGATAACTTTAGGGCAATTCTTAAAGTTTTCCAAAATTATTAATAATGGTGGTGAAGCACGCCATTTTTTATTAAACAATGTTGTGTTAGTAAATAAAACACCAGAGCAAAGACGTGGTAGAAAAATACGCAACGGTGATGTTATAGAAATTAATAATCAAGAATTTGTGGTTAAGAACCAAGGAGCATAATATGGCAGAAACAGTGAAAGATGCATATTCAAAAATAACAATTTTAAAAGGATTAGAACCTGTTCGGATTCGTCCTGGTATGTATATTGGGGATACCAACTCCAAAGGTTTGCACCACATGGTGTGAGAAATTGTTGATAATTCTGTCGATGAAGCGATGGCGGGATTTGCTACTAGAGTTATTGTAACGCTTACCAAAGAAGGAACTGTAATTGTAGATGATGATGGGCGTGGCATTCCTGTTGGAATACAAGACAACGGATTGTCTGGTGTGGAAACAGCGTTATGTGAATTGCATGCTGGTGGTAAATTTGATAATGAAACTTATAAAGTATCTGGAGGGTTACACGGAGTTGGTGCTTCAGTTGTTAATGCTTTAAGTTTATGAATGAAGGTGTGAGTATGCCGTGACGGGAAAGTTCATTACATTGAATTTGATAATAAAGACAAATATCACGACACTAAGAATGGACATGCAATTAAACCGTTGACTATTATTGGGAGTGTTGGTGAAAAAAAGACAGGGACGACCATTGAATTTTATCCCGACTTTTCTATTATGGAAAAATTTCCATTTGATCACGACATAATTGCTGGACGCCTACAACAATTAGCTTATTTGAATAAAGGGGTTCGTATCATTTTTGATGACCAAGCATCAGGGATTAAAGATGAATGAAACTATGAAGGTGGTTTGAAACAATACATCGCCGATTTAAATAGAGACAAAGAAGTAATGGTGCCCACAATAGTGTATGGTGAACAAGAAAAAGCAGTAAAGGCTCCTGCGGAAGGAAAAGACACAATTTACAATATTAAAGTTGAAGTGGCTTTTCAATACAATAAAACATACATTCCTTCTACTTACTCCTTTTGTAACAACATTAACACAACAGAAGGTGGGACACACGAAGAGGGATTTAAATTAGCAATCACTAAAATAGTTAATCGTTTTGCTTTAGAAAAAAAGTTTTTGAAAGAAACCGACGAAAAAATTACTAAAGACGATGTATTAGAGGGGTTGACTGCCATTATTTCCATTAAACACCCTAACCCACAATATAAAGGCCAAACTAAGGGCGAGTTGGGAAACACAGAGGTGCGCCCGCTTGTTAATGAAATAACATCAGATATTTTTGAAAAATACATGTTAGAAAATCCAGACGAAGCAACATTAATTGTAAAAAAAGTGTTGTTGGCTCAAGAAGCGAGACGTAAATCTCAAGAAGCAAGAGAAGCAACTAGACGCAAATCACCTTTTGATTCTGGATCGTTGCCTGGGAAATTAACAGATTGCGAACTAAGAGACAATACTGTAACTGAATTGTATATTGTCGAAGGAGATTCGGCTGGCGGTAGTGCTAAACAAGGCAGGGCTCATGAATTCCAAGCTATTTTACCTTTGAGAGGAAAAATTTTAAATGTAGAAAAAGCCAAAACAAATAAAATTTTTGAGAACGAAGAAATTATGGCCCTGATTACAGCAATTGGTGTGGGAGTCATGCCAGAAGTGGATGTTAATAAAATTCGCTATGACAAAGTCATTATCATGACTGATGCGGATGTGGATGGAGCACACATTCGGATTTTGTTATTAACCTTCTTCTTTCGATACATGGCACCAATTATTGAACAAGGACACGTATATGCGGCCCAACCACCATTGTATAAATTTATTAGCGGTAAGATTGCTAAATATGCATATAGTGATCAAGAACTAGAAGACTTAAAACAACAAGTGGGTAATGCTAAATTCACCATTCAAAGATATAAGGGTCTTGGTGAAATGGATGCGCAACAACTTTGGGAAACAACAATGGATCCAGAGAATCGCATCTTGCACAAAGTAACAATTGACGATGCAATTAAAGCGGATCAAACGTTCTCTTTTCTGATGGGAGATGATGTTCAACCTAGAAAAGATTTTATTGCACTCAACGCCAAGTATGTAAAGAATTTGGACATTTAATTTAGAGGTATTTATGGGAACAAAAACAATCACAATTGAAGAAATACGTGAGCAATTAAAGAAAACTAAATTAAATGATAGACCAATTGTTAAAGAACTTGAGACATCGTTTCTTGAATATGCAATGTCAGTTATTGTGGCTCGTGCTTTGCCAGATGCACGTGATGGGTTTAAGCCAGTACACCGTCGTGTTTTGTATGCAGCTTATGCGTTAGGAATGACATCTGACAAACCACATAAAAAATCTGCACGTATTGTTGGTGAAGTAATTGGTAAATATCACCCACATGGTGATACAGCAGCTTATGATACGATGGCACGTTTGGCGCAAGATTTTTCCATGCGCTATCCTTTAATTGATGGTCACGGTAACTTTGGTTCCATCGGCGGCGATAGTCCAGCAGCCATGCGTTATACAGAGGCGCGATTGTCAAAACTAGCCGACACAATGATGATGAATCTTGAAAAGGATTCAGTAAATTTTGTAGACAATTATGACGGTAGTGAAATAGAACCAGTTGTATTGCCGGCGGCTTTTCCCAATATGTTAGCGAATGGGTCTAGTGGTATTGCTGTCGGTATGGCAACAAACATTCCGCCGCACAATTTAAATGAATTGGCGGAAGCTATCAAGATTGTGGCGCGAAATCCAGAGTGCTCTATTGCAGACATTAAAACTGTTTTGCACGGTCCAGACTTTCCAACCGGAGCCGAAATTATTGGTGGCACCGGAATTGATGATTATTTTAATACAGGTCGCGGGTCGGTAACATTGAGGGCTAAATATTCCTATAAAGAATTACCCAATGACAAGCATCGCATCACCATCACTGAAATTCCATATATGGTTACAACGACTGCATTGGAAAATAAGATTACGGATTTAGTAAATGCTGGTGCGGTTGAAGGTATCGCCAATTTGGGTGGTGGTCCAACAAGAGATGGGCTGAGATTTATTATCGAAACTAAAAAAGGCATTATTCCCGAAGTTTTGATGAACCAATTATTTAAAGCAACACAATTACAAACTAATTTCAGTGTAAATATGTTGGCATTGGTGAATGGGGAACCTAAAATTTTAAATATTAAAGAAGCCATTCAAATTTATATTACTCACCAGATTGAGGTATTGACTAGAAGGATCAAATTTGACTTAAGAAAAGCTAAAGAAAGAGAACATATTCTTGAAGGGCTTCATATCGCGACTGGGCACATTGACGAAGTAATAAGCATTATCCGTAAAGCCAACGACAATGAAGAAGCTTGTAAAAAATTAATGACCAACTTTAAACTAACAGAAATTCAAGCCAAAGCTATTTTAGAAATGCGTTTGAAATCATTAAGCGGTTTAGAACGAAAGAAAATTGAGGAAGAATTATTACAATTAAAAACTTCCATAATTGATCTTAATGAAATTCTCAAGAGCCACGATCGTCAAATTAAAATAATTGAAGACGAATTAAATGTATTAGTAAAAAAGTTTGGGGATGAAAGACGCACAACCATTGATATTGCAGCAACAGCCGATATTGATGACGAAGACTTGATCCCAATAGAAGATGTCATTATTACAATGTCATCTCGTGGCTATTTAAAACGTTTACCGATTGATACATACCGAGTGCAAAGACGTGGTGGCGTTGGGGTTATTGGATTACAAACACACGAAGACGATGATGTGGAAAAAATTATTGCCGCATCAACACACACCGATTTATTATTTTTTACCGACGCAGGTAAAGTATATCGAATTCGTGGTCACCAAGTTCCGTTAGGCAGCAGACAAGCTAAAGGTATTCCCGCAATCAATGTTATTAACATTGAAAAAGGTGAAAAGATTTTATCAATTCTCCCAGTTGATGACTATCAAAACGCCGATTTATTCTTTACAACAGTTAGAGGTATTAGTAAGAAAACTAATTTGGTTGAATTTGAAAGAATTAACAAATCAGGCAAGATTGCCATCACTTTAAAAGATGGCGATAAATTATTTAAAGTTATTAAAGTTCACGCCGACCAAGAAATTTATATGGGTGCTTCCAATGGTAATATGGTACGTTTTGTGGAAAATCAAGTGCGTGCTATGGGCAGAACGGCCGCCGGAGTTCATGGTATGAATTTAGGAGACAAAGATATTATTGTTGGATTATCGAATTCAGCTGATGGGCCACTGATTCTTTCAGTTGGTGCTAAAGGCGTTGGTAAATTAACACCTGTAGAAGAATATCGTATGACCAAACGAAACGCGAAAGGTGTTAGGACATTAAAGGTAACACCAAAGACTGGCAAATTGATTTATGTTGGTGCAGTGAAGGGCGATGAAGATGCCTTAATGATTACTTCAACAGGGAAAGTCATCCGGTTCTCTTTGGCAACAGTTAGTCAAATTGGTAGAAGTACATCTGGGGTAAAGTTGATGAATGTTGATGAAGGGGAAAAAGTTCAATCCATCACTATGTTCACGGCTGATAGTAGTGCTGATGATATGGCAAACGCCCCAATCGATACAGACTTAATTGAAAACGAAGAACAACTAAAATAAATCATTTGGGTAAATGTATACATTTCTTATTGGGATAGCGATTTTAATAGTTGGTGGTTTTATATACACCAATATTTTGCAAAAGATTTTTAAAACCAACAGCAAAAATCGTACTATCGCTTTTATCAAAAAAGATAATGTGGATTATGTGCCGATGAATAAATGGCGCAATGCATTTGTGCAATTCAAATCTATTGCCGCTACCGGGCCAATCTTAGGGCCAATCCAAGGGATTATTTTTGGACCAATCGTATTTCTTACTATACCTCTTGGCAACATTCTTGGCGGTATTGTGCACGATACATATAGTGGGTTAATTTCTATGCGCAATGGCGGGGCACAAACCCCAGAAATGATTCGACGTTTTTTGGGGAAAATTGTTTATTTTATTTTATTTATTTTAATAGTTGTGCTTTCACTTTTGGTTGGTGCGGTGTTTATTACAATGCCTGCTAAGTTAATTATTGGACAGATCGAACACGCGCCAACTGATGTAAGCTCGCTAGCAAGCAACTGAGTTTTGTGATTAGTAATCTTAATTATTTTTGCTTATTATGTTGTCGCGACAGTGTTCCCGATTCATACTATTATTGGTAAATTGTACCCCGCTTTATCTATTATTTTAATGACAGGTACAGTGATTTTGTTTATCGGTGCTTGCACTCATCATCCAGAAAGTATGCCCGATATTTGGAATGTAAATTATGATAGTTTTGCTTCTGGTGGTATTGGATTGATTAATCCCGCTACCGGACATTTTGTTCCATTAATTTTTGTTACCATAACTTGTGGTATGGTTTCTGGTTTTCATTCTACACAATCCACCATTGTTGGTAGAACAGTGAAAAATGAGAAGGATACTAAGTTAGCTTTTAGCTATCCCATGATTCTTGAAGGTGTCGTCTCTATGATCTGAGCCTTTATTGCGTTGGAAATGTTTAGCAAATACGGCAGAGAACCATTCAACCCACAGGCGGGTGGCATATCACAAACTAACTATGCGGTTTGGTTGCAAGACCCCACACAACTGATTGGTTCGGCAGCTCACAAATTGTTGTGAGGACAATCGTGGCTGGCCATCTTCATTATATTGGTGGTGTGTATGGAGGCTGTGACCGTGGGAGATACATCTTTAAGATCGTGCCGGCTTATTTGTGCTGAACATTTTAAAGTTAAGCAAAAATCCATGAGAAAAAGGTTGTTAGTCGCGGGGCCAATTTTTGCCATTACCGCCGGTCTGATGTTTTTTGGGTTATTTATGCCCAGTGGTTTTAATTACTTATGACGATATTTTGCATGGACGGACCAGACGACTGTTGCCTTTACATTTGCTTTTATCACTATTTATTTAATTAGAAAATACGAGTTTTATTGAGTGGCATTATTGCCTGGGGCATTCTATGCTTTTGTGTCCGCTAGTTTTATAATTGGGTCCAATACACAGGGTATCAATGCATTTGTTGATGAAACACACCAATGAATTGGGTGGGTTGTAGCGTATGTTATTGGTGGCCTAGTAGCGGCAGGGTATATTGCTGGGTTGATGACTTATGGACTAAAATCACGGAAAAATCCGCATGTGTTCGTTGAAGAAAAGCAAACACAAGTGAGAGATGCATCCAATAAAATTCACTAAACACTGTAAAAAATAATTTGCTTGGAGAACACGCATATATTAGATTACAATAAAATCAAATCCACAGGAGAGAAATATGAAACCAAAAAATATTAAAACAGAAACACAACTAATTCATGCAGGGGTATTAAATAATGCTTGCAATGCACAAAACAGTCCAATCTATCGAACATCTACTTTCGTTTTTGAAAATGCCGACCAAGGAGCCCAAAGATTTTTAGGGAAAGAAGATGGGTTTATTTATTCTAGGCTAGGTAACCCTACCAATCGAGAGTTGGAAGTAAAGCTGGCATGTTTAGAAAAATCCGAAGACTGTGCCGTCACTTCTAGCGGCATGGGAGCAATTGCTTCTTGCATGTGAACCTTTTTAAAATCTGGTGATCACTTATTGGCAGATAACTCTTTATACGGATGCACTTTTGCTTTATTTACACATTGTTTATCGCGATTTGGTATACAAGTTGATCTCATTGATTTTGCTAATTTGGATGCTGTTAAAAAAGCAATAAAACCAAACACACGTATTGTTTATTTTGAAACACCAACCAATCCTACATTAAAAGTTAATGATATTAAAGCGATTGCTGAGATAGTTCACAACGCCAATAAAGATATTAAAGTTATTGTTGACAATACTTTTGCTACTCCATTATTACAAAAACCAATTGAATTAGGAGCAAATATTGTTGTGCATTCCATGACCAAATATATTAATGGGCACGGCGATATTATTGCGGGATGTGCTTGTGGTTCGGCAAAAGATATTGGTGAAATTAAAATGGTGGGGATTAAAGATGCAACAGGTTCGGTGTTGGGGGCAGACGATGCATACATGGTTAATCGTGGGTTAAGAACTCTCTCTATTAGATTAAAAAAACACATCTCAAATACTAAGCAAATTATTGCATACCTTCAAAAATCACCTTTTATAAAAACAATTTACTATCCTGGATTAGACACTACTATCGGCCACGATGCTGCTACAAAACAAATGAGTGACTTTGGTGCTGTACTTTCATTTGAAACTAATTTAACCTTTGAGCAAACTAAAGCGTTGGTTAATAATGTAAAAATTATTACTCTTGCAGTGAGTTTAGGCAGTACCGAATCGTTGATAGAACACCCTGCTTCTATGACACACTCCACATATACACCTGAGGCTTTAAAAGAAGCTGGTATTTCTCCAACACTAATTCGTCTATCGGTGGGTATTGAAGATGCTGATGATTTAATCAATGATTTAGATCAAGCATTTAAAATTGCCGCTAAGTAATGTTAGAATTTTAGCAGATATCACAAGGTCCCTGTTGCTTTAATGAATGGGTCGCCTTTTTGGGTGGCGTATAATGTATACATGTGTTGGAGAAAATTATGGCTATAAAAAAATTTAATAAATTTTGGTGAATCGGTATGGGTCTAGTGATAGGAGCCGTGTTAATTGCATTTGTAGGGGTCTTGCTAGGATTGTTGGGGCCAAATGAAGCCACTCTGGCGGTTATGGTTATGATAGTGACCGGTGTGGTGCTTGCAATAACGGGAGTTGTTTTATGGATATACGGAGCAAAGGACAAATTAAAGAAAAATTCAAAACTGCCTAAACCATCGCTCATTATCTGAATTGTTGGGTTAAGTGTTGCGGCCGTTGGGGCGCCATTTATGTTCATCAGACAATTTCTGCCACCCACATTAGGCACTTATTTAGAGGTTGCCGGGATTATTCTAGCAAGTATTGGTGTGATACTTTTTATAATATTTTTAACAATTTGGTTGATTACTCGAACAAGAAAGTCGCCCACAAAAGTTGTTAAAACTAAAGCCGCATAGTTTGTTAACGGAATTGATGTTTGTAAATAACGGCCGTGGTAGGTCGTTATTTATTTTTTTATTAATTAACGTAATTATGCGAGCGTCTTCACAACAAGAGTGTCTTTTTAATAATCTATAATAATGCTATGAAAAGACGAGTTGCAAAACTATTAGGGGTGTTGACTGCATTCACGAGTAGTGTTGTATGCACATATAGTGCAACATCGTGCAGCAATCCAACAGACGATAAATTTACCATTGCTGGTGATACAAGCAATTTGGTTTTTACAAAGATTGGTGGTGCAATGGTGGATCGAGCATTTACAGTTCAGAGTGAATCTAAGGTTAATGTTTGAACATATAAAACTGATAATTTGCCAGAGGGAATATTTTTATCTAAAAGTGGTATTTTGTATGGTTCTAACACCACTTATTGTGCTGGTCAATTGCATATTTATTTAACCGATGGGTCGGGTGAAGTGTGTTCTAATATATTAACAATTTGTTACAAGACCATTATCCAAGCAAAATACTTATGTCATGATGTGGTGCAGGGTAGTGACATCACCGGTCTGGTTTTAGCCAATTCTAAAGATTCAACTATTGATTCCGGGAGCATTAAGGTTAAAGGGAAACTAGCTGAGATGTTGGCGGTCGCTAGCAATAAGCTTAAAGAAAGCAATCCAAACTATCGCTTGCATCTTACCAGTGGGTATCGTTCATACACAACACAGTGTTCAAATTTTTTGGGGCGGTTTGCTAGTGACTGACCGGGCACAAGCGCACCATCACTAAATCCTACAGATATACCAGATGCAGAGTGAGATAAAATTCAATATACACACGAAGCAATAGCTTATCCATATTGTGCCGGCCACCCAACGGGAGGCGCTGTGGACATATATATTTATGAAAACAACAGCGACATTGGTTTTGGAAAACACGGAAGAGAAACATATCCGACTTACGATATTGCTCCCGGCGATGACTTAAACAATCGACTTTTATTATTAGATGTAATGACATTTGCAGGGTTCACACCGTACTATGGTGAATTTTGGCATTTCATGTATGGCGATACTGAATGAGCAGCTGCCAACGGAAAAAAGAATGCGATTTATAAGCAACAGGAGTATTCGTAACGATAAAATATATTAGGAAGTAAAGTATGTCAATAGTTAATATGAAAAATATGTTGCAAAAAGCCCATAATGGCGGATATGCTATTTTGCATGCCAACGTTATCAATTATGATATGGCTAAAACAATCATATTGGTGGCTGAAGAATTACAATCACCAATTATTATGGCCGTATCTGAAAAGGCACTACGCGGGTTTTCAGGGGTAAGTGATTTTGCAAGCATGATTAAAGCAATAGTGAAAGATAGCAAAATTCAAGTACCTGTTGCCATTCATCTAGATCATGGTGAATATAAAACTGTTTTAAAAGCGATTACTAATGGATTTTCTTCTGTGATGTATGACGGTAGCAAACTATCCTTGAAAGAAAATTTAAAAAATACTAGAGCTATTGTAACTTTAGCCAAAAAGCATAATGTGACCGTAGAATGTGAAGTTGGTGCAGTTCTGGGCAAAGCGGAAGATAAAGGGGAACATGGGGAATTGGCGACTATTGAAGAATGCAAAGCTTTGGTGAATGCCGGTATTGATGCATTAGCTGCGGGTGTGGGTAACTTGCATGGTAATTATCCAAAGAATTGAAAAGGATTAAATTTTCAACGATTAGAAGAAATACACAAAACATTGCCAAACACACCGTTAGTATTACACGGCGGTAGTGGTATACCAGATGCACAGATTAAAAAGGCAATTAGCCTCGGTGTTTGTAAATTTAATGTAGGGACTGAATTTTTAATTGCTTTCACTAATGGATTGGCCAAATATTTTCAAAATGGTAAACAAAAAGATAAGCGCGGATATGATCCAAGGAATTATTTTCCTTGAGGTTTAGAACAAGTAAAGAACGTTGCCAAAGAGAAAATTAAATTTTTAGGATCAATAGACAAAGCGAAGAAATAGGACAAAATATCATTACCAAAAATTTGATAATTTTGATATTAATCTAATGCAAAATCCGTGTTTTTATACGGAATATATTAGATAATCTATTAATAATATTTAAGGAGCATAGATATGGCTAAATATAAATGTGTAATATGTGGATATACATATGATGAAGATCGTGAAGGGAAACCCTTTGCTGATTTACCAAAAGACTGAACATGCCCCACTTGTGGCGTGGATAAAACCCAATTTAAAAAGATTTAAATATGTTTAGAGTTACAGAAAACATTTATTCAGTTGGTGTATTAAACCCCAACATGCGTATTTTTGATATTGTGATGAAGACTGAATATGGTACTTCTTACAATTCATATATTGTTAAAGGTAAAAAGATTGCATTAATAGACGCTTGTCATGAACGCTTCTTAGAACAGTATGTGCAAAACATTGAAGAAGTTACACCTTTAGACAAAATTGATTATTTAATTGTAAACCATTGTGAACCAGATCACACCGGGGCTCTTAGACAACTATTAAAGAAAATACCTAATGTGCAAATATTTTGTACACCAGCTAGTAAAGTATTTTTAAGTGAGATTACTAAGTTGCCATTGAACATTCATATAGTGAAAGATCACGAAGTCTTAGATCTTGGTGGTGAAGAACTTGAATTCGTCATAGCACCGTTTTTGCATTGACCAGACTCTATGTTTACTTATGCCCAAGAAAACAAAACTGTTTTCACATGTGATTTTTTAGGGTCGCATTATTGTGAACCGTTAATGTGAGACGCAAAGATTTCATATCTTAATGAATATAAACCATCAGTGAAACTGTATTACGATGCAATATTTTCACCGTTTAAATCATATGTAAATGAAGGGCTTGATAAATTAAATCAATTAGATTTTAAAAATGTTTGTACTAGTCACGGACCCATTTTAACTAAACCAGGTATGTACAAATATGTAAGTGATTGCTATCGAGAATGAAGCAAAAATACAACCACCAAAAAGAACATACCTATTTTTTATGCTTCCTCATATGGATACACAACCATGATTGCTAAAGCAATTCAAGAAGGTATCAAATTGGCTAACAGCGATATTGAATGTCAACTATATGATGTTAATGATTTTGATTTAAATACATTACTGCCACTTATGAATAGTTCTACTGCTTTTTGTATTGGTAGCCCTACATTAAATAAGAATGCTGTTCCACCTATTACCAATTTATTAATGGACATTGATTCTATCAATACACACGATAAACATGTATTGGTGTTTGGATCTTATGGTTGGAGTGGAGAAGCTCAAAAAATACTTTTACAAACAGCAACTGCCTTACAACTCAAACCTTATGAACAAGGTATTCACATTCGCTTTGCTCCATCGCCTGAACAGTTAGAGCAAGCAAGAAAAACCGCTCAAGCATTTGCTCAAGCGGTATTGACTAAAGTTTAAGATTATTTAGAAGCGACTGGTGTTGGAGTATGATGAACATTTAGTTTAGAATTCCTTAAACCAATTCAACCAATTAACATTGCAACGAATTCTAAAACGAAACTTATACCAATGATGCCCACGGCTATAAGAGCACACCAAATAGACACCTTCATAGCTGCAACAAGAGCGGTAAAATCCACTAATGTTCCTATAAATAGCACAAAACCCACAAGATAGATTGCTGCTCACATTGCACCAACCAAAAATATTAAGATACCAATTAATCCAAAAACAAAAGCGCACACAGAAAGAGTGGCAATAGCTTTTGCCCCGCCCAATTTACGGAAGCGCAATGATCTTACGAAACAAATAATTAATAATATAAAATAGGCAATCAACATAATTATTGCTATAACCGCAAACACGGTTGTTAATGCTCCAGTGGTTTTTTCGTTATCGTCGTCTATAGCGCCGGTTTCTTCTTTAGTTGCAAATTGTGAAAACAGTATTCCGATAACAATTACTAAAGCAGACACCACTACCGTTATAGTTAATAAAATATTTAATGATTTAGCCGTCACTGGCTTTTTTACTTTTACGCTCTCACCCATAGTGTTGGGTATTATATCAAGATTACTAGGAAGTGATTAATGATGTACGGTTTTTTGCTTAATGAATTGTCCATATATAGGGTGCTATATAATATATAAAATTTAAATTGGAGAAATTATGGATTTAAAAAAATTCAATAAATTTTGGTGAATTGGTATGGGTCTAACAACAGGGGGCATACTAGTTTTGTTGATAGGATTCTTGTTGTTTTTATTATTAGACGAACCGGGTCATTCTATTGGTACGGTTATGTTGATGATTTGTGCAGTTTTTCTTATACCGGGAATTATTCTATGGGTATACGGCGCCAAGGATAAATTCAAGAAAAATCCAAAGTTTCCTAAAGCGGCACTCATTGTATGAATTACTGGTTTAAGTGTGGTAGGTGTTGGCGTGTTGTTTTTCGCCCTCACTGCATTTTCTCTCATGGGTGATGCAGGAGGAATCTTTTTGTTTGGTGGGCCCGTTTTAGCCTTTGTTGGCTTAATGCTTTTTATAATATTTTTAACGATTTGATTAGTTACTAGAACAAAAAAGCATTCTGTAAAAATTTCTAATACCAAAAATGCATAATAGGCCAATTATCATCGATATTATTTAATAAGTAATATTTACAACTTTTTTGTCAATAGTTTTTAATTGTATGTAAGAAGCTACCAGAGTGCCCAATATAGGACCAACGACGGCGATGGAATATTGTAATCATCAATAGCTAGAATTTTCACCCCAACTACCAAATAATACCGGTCCAATGGAACGAATTGGGTTCATTGATGCTCCAGTGAATGGAATACCTAGTGCAACCATTAATGCTAAACCGATGGATAAATAAACTCATCTTGTGTGTTTGTGTTTGGACATTTTATTTACATTCAAAACGAGTAACATAAATAAAAAGAAAATAGTTGCTTCTATAAGAACAGCGATCGCTCACGATAGTATGGTTGGAATATAAAGTGTTTCCATAATGTGTCAATAAAGAACATCTGGTGAATTTTTTACTCACCAATCCTTGATACCGGTTGCTCCCATATAACCAGCGTCAGGGTTAGTTCATCAATCAGGTCTACTATTATCGCAAAGACCAATTAATACATAAATTAGTAGTCCTGCGAAGATGCCACCCACAAATTGCGACAACATAAATTTGAAAGCAACTGGTCTCTTGATACTCTCTTTGTATCAGAACCCAATTGTAATAGCGGGATTAAAATATTCACCGGAGGTAAAAGAGTTTAATAGCAATAATAGTAAATATAAAATAGGGACATACGTTGCACCAAACACAAGCGACAACAAAACCCAGCCCACAGCTACATTACCACCTATGGAAAAGAGCGTCAAGACATTATATTTATTAAATAATCAACACAAGAGTAGTGTTCAAAATGCGATCCCGAACGAACCAATGAATTCCTCAAAAAATATTCATTTGGAATGTTTTTTAGTTGCTTGCTGTTCTTGCTGTTTCATTTATTGTTTGAATGCTAGTGTGTCGCAAGGCGATTTCATTAATTGTTCGAGTTCTGAATCTAATTTCATTAATGAAATAGACATACCTGGCATATCAATGGCAGTCATGTAGTTGCCAACATAGTTTGTTACTACAGAAATATTTTTTGATTTTAATATCTCATGAACCTTGCGGTTAGCAATGTAAAGTTCCATAATTGGGGTTGACCCTAAACCGTTAGTTAATATTGATACCTTATCACCAGATTTAATTTGTAAGTGGCTTATGATGGCTTCTACCATTTCGGTTACTAAAGTGTCAACTGGTTGCATTTGCGTTTTCTTAACACCAGGTTCACCATGAATACCTAACCCCATTTCAATTTCGTTGTCGCCTAAAGTAAAACCTTTATGGCCAATAGCAGGAACTGTGCAAGCATCTAATGCTAAGCCATATGTACCCACATTTTTAATTGCTTTTTCGGCGACTGCTTTAACTTCTTCTAAAGAAGCCCCTGATTGTGCTTTAGCACCAGTAACTTTATGAACTAAAACAGTTCCAGCGATACCACGCATACCAGTTGAAGCTTTGTTGTTGATCAAAGCAACATCATCTGCAACTACCACAAAATCTACGTTCTTGTTTTCCACTTTAGCCATTTCAGCTGCCATTTGAAAATTCATTACATCTCCTGTATAGTTTTTGATAATCAATAATGTACCTTTACTAGAATCACAAGCGTTAATTGCTGCTTGTACCATGTCAGGTGTTGGTGAGGTAAAAATTGGGCCAGCAACCGCTGCCGTCAACATACCATTACCAACATAACCAGCATGTGCAGGTTCGTGGCCACTACCACCACCAGAGATTAGAGCAACATTGCTTTTATCAAATGTTTTAGAGTAGATGACGTTATAGTCTTCTACTTTGGCTAGTTTGTTTGGGGCACTAGCAACAATACCATATACCATTTCTTCAACGATATTTTCTACCTTGTTAATTAATTTTTTCATATTATTCCTTTTATATTTTCTTAATTATCACACATTTTGTTGTCATTATAAATTTTGTGTGAAGACCGGTAAAGAAAAGTTACTCCGAAAATACATACTAAAATAAGAAGGAGGAATTTTTATGGGTTGAGAAGAGATAACATCTGATATTTGGAAATCTAAACCAAACGGAAGAAACA
>JAITPK010000038.1 GCA_031289475.1 Mycoplasmataceae bacterium
GGACAACAGTATTTTGAATTTCTTCAACGGTGAATTCTTCTTTATTAGTTTTCTCTAATAATTCAATTGCATAAGATTGAACTTCACGGATTTCTCCAGCTTTAATGTCACTAGCTGTACCTTCGGCAGCCTTGACAATAGCGTCGGTTATTTTAGATTCATGAAAACGAACTTTACGGTCGTCACGTTTGATAACATATTTCATTAAGTAGTTCCTTTATTTGGGTAATTGTAAGTATATAACGAATATTATATTTTGAGTAATCACCTAAATTGTTGTGGAATGCTTTATTTTTTTGAATAAATATGCGTAATATAAAAATTATTTAACGCTTATGTTGTATTTGTTCATTAAAGTTGAAATATTCGTACCATTCATATAGTCAACTAGTGCTTCAACAGCTTTGTCAATGGTTTTACCAATGACGGGTTTTTCTTCCTTATTAAACTCACTTAGTACATAATTAGCTAAATCAATTCTTTTGTCAGCTGGTCTGCCAATACCTAGCTTAATTCGGGCAATTTGATCAGTACCCAGTTTGTTAATGATATCTTTTGCACCGTTTTGGCCACCGGATGAACCGCCATCACGAATTCTTAATGTGCCCACCTTGTTATCGGCGTCATCGGATATTAAGATAATGTCACGGTGGTTGATTTTGTAAAAATTACAAATATTGCTTACAAAATCACCTGATAAGTTCATAAATGTTAATGGTTCAGCGATGATAAAAGTTTTATCTTCTACTTGCACTTTTACGTAACGACCTTTGAACTTCTCATCTGATAAACTAATCTTTAAATCACTACATAGTTTGTCAACGACCATAAAACCTATGTTGTGACGTGTTTTTGTGTATTGTGGCGAGTAATTACCAAGACCAACTATTAGAGTATATTTCATACTACCTATTATAATTGTCTAATGAAAAAGAGAGTTTTATTAAAAGCTATCCCATTATTATTTTTTGTACCAGCAATGGCAGCAGCTACGGTTACACAACTATCATCTTGTTCAATATTTGTACCAAAATTTAATGTTTTTGGGCCTAACACCCATGATTGAATGGAAGGAACACAATTTGATTGCTTGTCGCAATGAGAAGGTTATTATTTTGATGATGTTCCAATACCATCAGAGACCGATAATACAATCATCATTCCGCCAGAACATAAAGAAGATATTGAAGTAGACTTAGCTAACACTCAAAAAATTTTAAATCCAACAAACAAGACGGAACAATGTCAAGTAAGGTTTAAAATATTGACAGATAAACCTCGCCAAGACACTTCCGAATCTTTTTATATTACAGTGATTTGGAAAGTTCTTCACTCAAGTGTTCATCAAGAAAAACGAGTTGAAATACAACCTTATAGCAACATTACAATCAATGCTGATTATTCTTCAGGATCGACCCCCAAAAATGTAGATAATCCAATTGATCCCGCCACTTTAAATAACAATTCCATTAATATAGTTGATGGTGTATATAACACGAAGAATAATGCTACAGATGGCGATGTTGCTACAAATATTGAAAATGACTTTGTGTATTGGCAATACCTTTTATTTTCTTCGTTAAAATCTATATATATAGATGATTCACTGTCGTTATTTGCGAGTGTCGATCCAAGCAGTTGAGTAGCACATGTTGACGCCCAATATGTTATAGCAACACAAACTTTTAATTACATCCATTTAAAAGTTTCTGGTACAGGGCTTTGTTCGATAGGAACGTTCACAGTAGGCACTGCCACAGTAGATATTGGATATTGATGAGGGAATTTTTCGAACCCAAATTCACATGAGACAAACAGTAACTATCAGCTTGGAGATGGACCGCAACTTTTCGGTGCATATTCAATTGATAAAACTAATTTTACTCACTTCCCGCAAGGGGATGTGTCTAAACCCCCCGTACCATACGACCAAAACTATTTGTCGTTAGTACCTTCATCTGAAGATTCCTTCCAACTTTATGATTACGTTGTTGCAGCCAATATGACAATTACCAAGGAAACGATAGGCAGCGGATATCACTCTTATTTTCTGCAACAACCACGCATGTCTGGTTTAGAATATACAACTGGACAGTGTCATGTGTCAACTGCAGCTGACGGACAAGGTCACACAGATGCTTTTCAAAATTTGGGATTAAATATTCCAAGCTATACATTATCAGGCATGGGATACAACACTGATCCTACTAAAGGGGACATTGGTTTTTATCAGAAATTTGGTCATGTTGATATTAATAAATGTAATGTTAATATTGATACAAACAAACCAACATTAGTAAATAAAATAGCCCCAGGGAATGGTGTCACATTTGCAAATAATTTTATGCAACCATATCCTGTTAAAGATTTCACTGACGACATTGATTCTGATGGAAAACCAATCGATCCGACAAGTTTCATCACTGCAAAAAAGACAGAATTCACTAATCACCAAGCATGTGTTTCGTCAAATGATGGTGACAAATGAAGAAATTTGTCTATCAATGGCCCAAGCGGGTTTGTTTATGATAATGACACATTGGGGCCGGTGACCTATTATAAAGTTCTTCAAGGCCGAGCTATTGGAGGCGGTGCTCCTAAATCGGGTTCCACGCAACAAAAAGGTAATAATTTTTCAACCTATAAAAATGGGCAACAAAATCTTTCGTTTAAGAACAATGCCTTTAATCGTTTCGGGTTTGGTTTAAACTATATGTTTGATTGTGGATCAATGTGAGTTGACGCATCTAATCCCGCAGACAATTTATTTTATTACTCCAGTCCTAGCGATATTCCACTATCGGATCCAACATAAGTAAAAGGGAAATATGAACTTCAAAATTATCTATCGTGAATCTATAATAAAAATGTTTAAATCAGGCATGACATATGCTGCACTTGTAGTTTCGTTATTAATTAGTGCATTCGTCATGATCTTTATTCCCTTAATAGGGACACAGATGGATATGCCGAAGTATTATGATTCCACTTCTTGAACTGAGTCTGTGTGTCAGGGGACCTTTAGTGTATTTGCATTATCAGCTGCCTTGATTGGTGAGACCAACGCGATATCTAGTGAAAAAATTTATTTTTTATCCAAGCCTCTAAAACGGACAACTTTTCTATTGGCAAAATGTATTGCGACATTGACCATCGCTTTCATAGTTGCATTTGCTTGTTTTGTCATACTTTTAGGTATCGCCATTTGGCTAATGATAAAATACGATAATAATATTTTTTCATTTAAAAAATGTGTTAATCCTTTTGGTTTATTTGGTAGTTGAATATCCATATTGTTATTCTCATCTTTTGTTGCAACCATCTGAAAATATCAAAGTCGTGGCGGAGTGTGAATTATGTTGTGCTTTGCTTTAGTGTTGATATATGCTATTATTTTTCCAATGTATGCAAATATTACTGATTCAGATTTTTCAAAGACTGAACGTTTTTGGTGATTAATGATCCCGGTGATTTTATATTTGCCATTAGGCACAGTGTTATCGTTAATCGGTGCTAATATTTTTATAAAAAGTGAGATTGAGTCTTAATTATGAAAACTACAAAAAAAACATATCGGAATGCTTTAGAAGTTAAACAATTAAACACATATGCTGGTAAGAGTCAGATACTTTTTGATCTCAATTTTAGTTTGCCAAAAGGTAAGATTTGTGCATTTATTGGTCACAATGGAGCTGGGAAAACTACTACAGTTAAATCCATATTAACATTACGGCCTAAGAGTTTTGGCAAAATTACTATCAATAATGTTGATGGTAATAATATTATGAGTCGTCAACATGTCGGATACATTCCAGAAAAGGGAAGCATTGAACCAACTAGTGCAAAAAACTTTTTGAGAGCCATTGGTTCATTTTATAAACTTGGTAAAAAAGAAATCGATGAGAAAGCCAAGAAATTAATAGATTTTTTTCACTTACCTGCAAACCGTTTAAATGTCAAATTAAATAAATTATCTTCTGGACAAAATAAAGTAATTACTATTGTGCAAGCGTTTTTAGGGGATCCTTATTTGATTATTGCAGATGAACCAACTGATAACTTAGACCCGGAAACGCGAGATTTATTTTGAGACTTTGTCGCTAAATTTCATAAAGAACATAAAAATGTAACTTTTTTCATTATTACACACAACTTAGATGAAATTGAAAAATATACTGACTATATGGTTATTTTAGATCATGGCCGTGTAAGATTTGAAGGCAAATATGATCGTAGCCCTGGGTTACGTGCCAAATATCGAAAAATGCGTGATGTTTGAAGAGTTTAATTTTTTGGTTTGTCAGGTACTTCGTGGTGAAAACGGCAACGTGCTGTATAGCTTTCCACATTACCAACTTTAATTAATGGTGAATGGTAGCTAGCGGGCTTACCATCTATGATTCTTTGCGTTCGTGTACCGGCTGCGCCACATTCAGTACAAATAGCGGTTAGCTTAGTTATTTTTTCAGCATAAGCTAAAACACGGAGCATTGGTTTAAAAGGTTCGCCTCGAAAATCTAAGTCTAATCCAGCAACATAAACAATGTGCCCCTTATTTGCTAGACGTTCACAAACATCACCAAGGTGTTCATCAAGGAATTGTGCTTCATCAATCGCGATAACGGGGTTATCTAAATTCGTCTTTCCTAGATATTTAATGATTTCTTTGGAAGATTTGATAGTGATAGCTTTATCTATTCTACCATCGCGAGATTTAACGGCTTTTTTAGTTCTAGTATCCACCTTTGGCTTAAACACTATGTAATCAACATCAGCGTATTTCAAACGATTAAGTCTTCTTAACAATTCTTCAGATTTACATGAAAACATTGGACCACAAATGACTTCAATTCAGCCCTTTGGTGTATTAAATGCATTTGTTTTAGCCATATTATATTAATCCTTAATTATTTACGGATCGTTTTGATTCGATCATTGCCAACTGATATATAAGTAATTGGTACTTCTAACTCTTTAGATAAATAGTTTATATATGCTCGTGCGTTCACTGGCAATTGATTAAATGATGTAATTTGAGTGATGTCTTCTTTTCAACCTTTAAAGGTTTTATAGATTGGTTTACATTTAGCATACTCTTTATTGCTTGGGAGTATTTCGTGGATTGTCTTGCCATTATATTTATACCCAACACAAACCTTAATTTCTTTAAGACCACTTAAAACATCAAGCAATGTCAAAGCAATTTCAGTAGTGCCGACAACATTCACAGCATATTTAAGCATTACAAGATCCAATCAGCCAATACGACGCGGTCTCTTGGTAACGGTACCATATTCACAACCACGTTCTCTAATAAAGTCAGCACCTTCACCAAATATTTCAGCGACAAATGGTCCTTCGCCAACACGAGACGTATATGCTTTCACAATACTTAATACGCCATGAATCTTAGTTACACTAATACCACTACCACTGGACACACCAGCCACAGTAGATGAAGATGTAACATAAGGATATGTTCCCATGTCAAT
>JAITPK010000072.1 GCA_031289475.1 Mycoplasmataceae bacterium
GGTGGTTTTTATTTGGTGCACTCGACGAGATTTGAACTCACACACTATTAAGTACTACCACCTCAAGGTAGCGCGTCTGCCGTTCCGCCACGAGTGCATTACAAGATTATATATATAATTAATGTCGCTAAAATTAAAGCCAATCGTGTATATTTAATGCTCAATTAAAATGAAAGTAAAATCACAACATTCATCAAAAACACAGTTAGCAACCAAGAAGATTGGTTTTTTGAGCATTGTAATTTTCGTTATTGGTTCTACCTTAGGGGCTGGGATATTTTTTAAAAACAAAGAAGTTCTAAACAATAACCATGGATCTTTTATTTTGAGCCTTGTTTGTTGAGGTATAGCGATTCTTGGTGTATTGGCAATGGGCATAACTTTGGCTGAACTATCATCAGGCTCAAAACAAAATAATAAAGAGGGCACGATCGGTTGAGTCAAAACTTTTAATAATAACTACATGTATAAAGTAGCAAGATGCTTTATGACATGAATTTATTCACCACTTAGTTTCTTCTTTTTGCCATACTATGCATTACTATCAATTCAAGATGGAGTATTTTTGGCATGTGGGTACACAATTCCATGATATGTAATTATTATTTGTTCATTTTTAGTGATGATTTGATTTGCTATATCCGCAGGTTTTTCTGTTAAAACTGCCCACGTTCAAAGTTGGATCATTACAGCAGTTAAATTTTTCCCGGTAGTACTTGTCGTTGTTTTAGGGTTTGTAATCTTTGGACAGGGAGGTAATCATACCCCGTTGTGACCTGACAATAATCCTGATTCCCCATATTTTGACCCAAGTGCTAAATTATTTACAGACATCACCCCACTTTTCGGCATTATTGCATCTGTGCCTGCAATTTTATTTGCTTTTGATGGTTTTTATACAGTGTCATCAAACACCTTAGAAATGAAAGAACCAAAAAAAGCACCGCTAGCAATGGCAATCGGGCTATTAGCTTTATCAATTATTGACATTGCAATTACTTTAGCGATGCTATTAGGAACAACGGACGGAACGGTGTATAGCATAACTGATTGATTACAATCAAAACACTTAACATGATTAGGTGTAACAATAGACGTAATGATTGGTATTGGTGTATTTGGGATTTTAAATGGGTTTGCATTATTTGATTCTTTTTACTATGGTGCATTGATCAAAATTGGTGAATTACCCTTATCAAGTAAATTAAAAAAATATCGTATTAATGTTGGCGGAACAATTTATAAAACAGTCTGTGCAATTATTGCTTTCACGCTATTCACCATTATTGGAATATTTTACTTAAAAAGTAGTGGATATGATTCCACAGAATTTGATGATAAATCCCAACGTCTATACACGTTTGTAGACACGATGGCGAATTGGACGGCACTATTGTCGTTTGGTAGTATTGCTATTGCTCAAATTGGCGCATTAAGAAATCGAAAGACTAATAAAGTTAAAGTGCAAAAGACGAAATTATTTGTGCCGTGTGCAATCTTTAGCGTTTCACTAATATGCCTCGGCGGACTTTACATTGTTTGCGAGCAAATCGCCAACGTTTTTATTACCGGGTTACATTTGATGGGTAATACTATGCCGATACTAGATGGAATTGTCCCCACATGTATTTCACTGGGAGTATTAGTCTTATTTTTACTAGTCATGTTCATTTATCCGATTTTTGAAATTAGACACAATAAACGCAAAGTTAGTATGTTAGTGGATACATCAATCAAATAGTTAATTATGGACCAAATTAAAACTTCCACTGAATCTCAAACCAATACAACAATTGCCAATATGTCTAAAAAGAAAAAGATTGGCTTTTTGTCGGCGATGATGTTTGTCATTGGTTCGTCAATTGGTGCCGGCATCTTCCTTAAAAATGACGAAGTCATGACTAATACTCACAATAGCATTGTTTATGCAATATTAGCCTGAGTAATTGCCTTCATTGGTATTTTTGCCATGGCATTAGCTTTAATTGAAATTGTATCAGCTAGTAAAGTAGATAATAAAGAAGGTATTGTTGGCTGGGTAAAAACATTTAATAATAAGTATTTATATGTAGGGTGTCGTAATTTTATGGCATATATTTATTTACCGATTAATATTTTTGCCATGCCATATTATGTGATACAACAATTTAACGAAGGTATTGGTTGGAATGCAGAGTGATACTGAGTGGCTCTAATTGCTTTTGTGGTGATGTTGTATTTTGTCATTACAACAGCACTATCTGATAAATTATCAAACATACAAAATTGAATTTCATTGGTTATTAAATTTTTCCCATTAATAGTAGCTGCCTTCATTGGCTTTGTTTGATTAGGCATGAATCATGGTATGTCACCTGATGGTAATCATTGGTTGCCGCAAGATGTGAACATAAAACCAACTAACTGAAGAGATACGACATACATGAACAATCTTACACCAGTTTTAGGAATTTTTATGTCAATACCTTCAATCTTATTTGTTGTTGACGGATTTTATTCAGCCACTGCTATTCAAAGTAGTATGCGTGAGCCTAAAAAAATGAGCAAAGCTATTTTATTTGGGCTAGTAGCTATAGTTGCAGTGGATATTCTGATTGCTTTATCACTAATGTTTGGTCCAAAAGCAGGCGGTGGTATTGGTATATTTGCTGATTGACTCCCATCGTGATTTTATCAAACGCTACAAATTTTAATTACGATAGGTGTGCTTGGAGTTGTAAACGGGATATGCGCTTATTCAGGCAAGATGTATGAACAAATGATAGAGAGCAAAACAATTGTATTACATAACAAGATTGCAAATTTATTTAAAGGTAATTTAAAGAAATCGACAATGTTTTATGTTCTTGTAATTAACATTACCATATTTATTCTAGCAACGCTCGTTGGTTGTTTTTTCTTTAACACATCGGTTTATACAACTTATAGTCCAACGGTTTGTGATTTATATTCGTTTGTTGATTTGACAGCCAACTGAACTTCTTTATTTGCTTTTTTGATCATTGTTTTTGCTCTTATTGGTGGATTAAGGAATCGGAAAACACATACAGTTGAAGTTGTAAAATCAAAATATTTTTATGGATCAGCCGTAATTGTATCAATCATTATTTTATTAAGCGTGGTGATGGAAATAGTTAAAGCTGTTGGTAACGTTTGTTTAGCAGGTATTTGATTTAACGATTTCACAGACGATAATGTTCGCATTGATCGTTTAGTCGGTTCAATTTTAATGACATTAACAATGTTATTGTTTATTTTAGCAATCGCTTGGCCGTGAATGCATTTTAGGATGTCTAAGAAAAATAGACTAGCGGCGAAGTAAGATGAAAAATATTTAGTTGTTACCTCACTGATTTTAAATTCATACTTTACTAAGTAATGTCACATCGAATAGCACGTTTTCGTTACGTCATAAGTCGTTGCAAGATTACATATATAATCAATGTATGCAAAACAAAACGATACAAAATTTAGTACTAAAATATTTTACGGAAATTTGTCATATCCCTCACACGACTGGGAACGAAAAAGCTATAGCCCAATATGTGGCTAAAGAACTTAAAAAAATTGGTGCTAAAGTACAAATAGACAAGGCCGGCAATGTTTATGCCGTTAAACAAGGTAAATTAAAAGTAGCGTCTGTTTGCTTACAAGCGCATCTTGATATGGTTGGTGTTAAAGCCCCTGATATCCATCATGATTTTATGAAGGATCCTATTAAATATTATGAGGATAAAGGTTGAATAAAAGCACACGGGACCACTTTAGGCGCAGATAACGGTATAGGCATTGCGATGATTTTAGCGACATTTGCTAAGGCTGACAATACTCACGGACAACTGGAAGCTATTTTTACTGTTCAAGAAGAAACTACTACATATGGCGCTAAACATGTTCCTAAAGCGATTATTAAGTCGAAATACTTTATTAATTTAGACAGCGAGCACGAGGACTTTATTGTTGTGGGTTCTTGCTTTGACAATGATTTTATTGGCACTATGAATGTAGGCAGAACCGCATCAAGTAATGGCACTAGTAATATTGGCATAAAACTAGACGGTGGACATTCGGGGCATTCCGGAAGCGACATTCACAAAGCGGTGCTCAACATTAATGTTGAGTTATTCAATATTCTCAAAACATTACGAAAGAAATACGAGTTTAGTATTGTAGAGATAAAAACAATAGCAATAAAGAATAGCATACCGAACGAGTGCATGGTAATGATTAATACGAAGCGCACGAACACAAACAAAATCCAAAAGGCACTGTTAGTTCAGGTAAATAAAATGAAAAGAGCAATGCCGAGTGAAGATAAAATAGTATTTTCTTTTGAGAACTTATTTACGAAGACAAAACCATTGAAATTATCGGATAGTGATAAACTAATTAACTTAATTTGTGCTGCCAACAACGGATTAAATAGATACAACTTTGAAAGATCAACCACTGATCTTTCAACCAATTTAGCGATTATTGATTTGCAATATGATAGTGTGTCTGTTAGCTGATTACAAAGATCACAAACAAACTATTTTCTTGACGAAATTAATAATAAATTAATTAGTTTATTTTCATTGGCCGGTGGCAAATGAAAAATACAAAATTATGATATTGGCTTAGAAGACACGGGGAACAACGCCTTAATTAGAACGATTCGTCAAATAGCAATGGAAAAGTTTCATCGTAAGATGGATGCAATTCAACTTCATGCTGCACTTGAAATTGCTGGAATTTTGAAAAACAACCCGGGTGTTATTTCAGCATCTATTGGTCCAAATATCTTATATCCTCACACCATAAATGAATGTGTAGAAATTAAATCTATTATGTATATTTATAACTTACTACAGGAAGTGTTAAAATCTTTGAAATAAAATGAAAAAAGTTATTATTCCAATTTATAAATTAAATAAAGGGATTGTGTTTGGCACATTGTTGTTGACATATGCAATTGTCTTTTTTATTTTAGCAAGAACCGTTGGTTATAAGAATATGACTAATGGCGAATTAATTGGTTGTTATGTTAACGCGGGTATTGTTGCTGCGATTGCGCTAGCTTGAATTATCTTCACAACATGAAGAATTGTTAAGCGAACCAAAAAAAATAGTCTAACAAATTGAATTGTGGCAGGTCAATATATTCCTTTGTTTGGAGCAATTTCAAATTACATTATTCTAAAAAAAGAATTGAAAAAGTATAAAGATAGAAGTCTCTTGAAAGATCCTAATTTTAAACACAAAAAAGATCCGATGAAAGTTCAAATTCTTTTGGTCGTTATTACTATTGTCATCGTCTTAACTACATGGTTAGTTTATTCGGTTGTTGGTCATACGACAGATAGTGATGGCAATGTTTTTGTCATTCCTGGGATTATCGATGTTGTTTTATCACCAATTAAAGGTTTTATTGATGGCGCAGAAATCATTATCTACCTATTGGTAATGGGCGCTTTCTTGCAGGCAGTGAATTCGTCTAAAGCACTTGAAGCAGGAATTGGAAGATTGGTTAAAAAACTAAAAGGCAAAGAATTAATTATCATTCCCATTATTATGTTTTTATTTTCAATTGGCGGTGCAGTGTTTGGTATGTGTGAGGAAACAATCCCTTTCTATGCGATCGTGATGCCAATAGTTTTGGCGGCTGGTTTTGATGGCATTACCGGAGTCATCATTATTTTATTTGGTGCTGGGATCGGAGTATGTAGTTCAATAATCAATCCTTTTATGATTATGACTTCTGTAGATGCTGTCAATGCGGCAGGTATTATCAACCCTATAACTGGTAATACTATTGTTATGTCTCTTTCCGACGGGATTGTCTTTAGAATTATTGTTTATGTAGTGTTTTTAGCAATCGGTATTGTTTTTTCAACTTTATATGCAAGAAAAGTGAAAGCTCATCCTCAGAAATCACTAGTTTATGAACTGAGTGATATTCATAAGACAAAATTCATTTTTGATGAAAAAGCAGTTCCTGTTTTAACAACCAAAAGAAAATTAACATTAATTATTTTTACATTGGCTTTTGTATTTTTAATTATTGGTGCAATTCCTTGATATGAATTAACTGGCTGGGATGGGTTGCAACGTCTTAATGCATGGTTAATTGATGTGTTTCCATTTTTAGGCACTGGTGTTGGCGCGGTCGGTAGTTGGTATTTAGCCACGTTTGCTATGCTATTTTTAGTTGCTGCAACTTTAATTACAATGTTAAATTGAAAAGGCGCCAATAATTTTTATGATGAATGCATGGTTGGTGCCAAAGATTTTTTAAGTGTTGCAATAGAAATCGCACTTGCTAGAGGTTTATCAATAATTTTGACAGATTCCGGGTTTAATATTCTTATTACAAACGGTATTAAAGGTGCGTTGGGAGTTAATGCCATTTTAGGCGTTATTATTTTATTTGTGTCGTTCATTGTTATTTCAATTTTCATTCCAAGTACGAGCGGGTTTGCTTATGCGGTGTTTGGTCCAATTGCTGCTCCAGCAATTGTAGGTTCAGGGCTATATGGTGTTACTGGTGGTTATTCTTTAGCTGGTGGCATCGCATCAACATCTATTGCCAACGGTTTAGTTAATTTATCATCACCAACTGCTGGTCCATTTGTGATTGGTTGTGAAATGGCTCATGTCCCATTGAAGAATTTCTATCAAGCAGCATGAAAATTATTGTTAATTTTATTTCTAGTTGGTCTCGCATTACTAATCATTGGTTTGTGATTACCTAAATCAATTATGGGTCAATAGAGGAACACATGAAATATATTTATTTGCCACAAAATGTATGTTCTACCCAGATGGACATTGAAATCCAAAACAATAAAATTGTTAATTTTAAGATTGCTAATGGTTGTCCAGGTAATACCAAAGCGGTTAGTAAATTATTAATTAATATGGACATAGATCAAGCCATTAATCAATTAAAAGGTATTACTTGTCGTAGCAAATCGACATCATGCCCAGACCAAATAGCTAAAGCCTTAACATTAATAAAACAAAAAAAGTTGTTACCAGCTAAATAACAACTTTTTTATTTGGTGCACTCGAAGGGACTTGAACCCCCACTCCGAATGGAACTAGATCCTAAGTCTAGCGCGTCTGCCAGTTCCGCCACGAGTGCTAAGATGTATATCTTACCAAATATTTCCATATCGTTTCACAAATTCTTGATTTTTGACAACCTTCGGGTCAAAGGACAAAAATAAAATATCAGAATTTAACCTATGTATTACATACATAGGTTATTTAAAAATATTGAAAATAAATGAGACAAAAAAATATTTTTTGACAATTAGTATATGGGGAGGTAAATACCGAATGAAGTATAATGAATACGATATTTTGGAAGCCAAAATCAATAAAAATTTGATCGGAGATACTGTGATTTTAAAACCTACTAATAGTAAAACTGGCAATATGCCCACATGATTCAAAGTATGGTCAGAAACAGTGTATCAGAATCAACCACC
>JAITPK010000044.1 GCA_031289475.1 Mycoplasmataceae bacterium
CCTCGTTGAGACTAATTGTTGCTGAGTGGGTTAATCCATCACCAGTTGTAAAAACGCTAACACTTAGTGGATTCCCACCAGTAACATTAACATCTTTTCAAGATGAAACATTAACTTCAGTTACTGATAAAACAGCCTCACCGCCTGTACCAACTTTAAGATTATTTTTCTCAAGTGATGCTTGAATCACTGGTCTTCCCACTTCACCACTTGCATTTTTATGCCAAACAGCATATCCTACACCAATACCTGTTCCAGCCATAATTACTGATGCACAAAGCAAAGATAGAACAATAGGTCATTTCTTTCTTTTGTTATTTTTTGCTTGATAATTTAGTCTTTTTTTAGCTTCTTTACTTGTATTCATTTTATTTTCTCCTTATTACACCGCACAAAAAAACAAGACTCTAGTAAGCGCTAGTACCTTGTTTAGATAAAAAAGTAAAAGTAACGGCTACGCCGTTTCTCTCTCTCTCTCTCTCTCGATGATAATCATATTTATGATCAACATTATATAATCAAAAATGTAATGTACAACTACATACCGGTCTTATAACATATAAGTCTTGTTACTATAGCGATAAAAATTAAAAAATATTTACGCTATAGGAAATGGTTTAACTTTAATTTAATTAAAAGATTAAAATAATTAATGTTATACATAGTAATAACTTTAGGAGAGATATGGGAAAAATTAAAGAACCAAAAAATTTGACATCAAGAATAAAATGATTAAGAGATTTTTATTTTGACGGTCTTAATCGAAAATGAAATAATGAATTTCGAGCATTTACAACTGGAACGTCGTGAGATCGCAACTATAACGAGGTAACATATTATGTTGTACCAGAAACATACTGTTATTTTAATCCGTTCACTTATGGATTTTTATATGGTGCTACGAAAATTGATGTACCAGAAGAATTTTATACATGATCCATTTCAAGAAGACATTCGTGATTTGTAGATAAAGCCATAGTTGATGAAGTGCCGCAGGAAATATTGCCGGGTGATTTACTTTGTGGGGCTACATTTAACATTTCGGCCAGTATGTGTTTAACAAAAGAGGAATCTAAAGTTCGTGAGAAATTACTGATAGGTAAAAACGGACTAAGACAAGCAATAATTGAGTTTCACGATCGTGGTTATGGTAACTGTGGTGCAACATGTGGACACGTTATTCCTGGTTATGAAATTCCCATTAAATACGGATTTAAATATATTTACGAACAAATTAAAAAACAATTCGATAGTTTGAGTACTGCCGATAAAAGCGGCAGTAAGGGTGAACAACTTCAAGCAATGATGTATGCAACAAAAATGCCACAACGTCTTGCTGAAAAGTATGCTACAGAATGTCTAACATTAGCTAAGAAAGAAAAAGATAGCAAGCGTAAAGAAGAATTGACAATCATGGCTAACAATATGAAACGTGTGCCATGGGAACCAGCTTCCACATTCTGAGAAGCTGTTCAATCATTATGGTTAACTCATATGTTAGTTATGACTGATGAAAGCTATCCTGGCCCTGGTTTGTCTTTTGGTAGACTTGATCAATATATGTACCCTTTTTATAAAACATCGGTACTTGAAAAGAAAGAAATTACACCAGAATTCGCTAAAGAAATATTGGAATGCTTTTGAATTCATTGTAATACGGCTTATGATGCTATGATTCGTGTGGGACTTAACCAAGGCATTACTGCTGGATATGGTCAATTATTAATGATGGGCGGTATGGATAGTACAGGTAAAGATTCAACAAATGAGTTAACCTATTTGCTATTAGATGTAATTGATGACATCTCACCAATGCTTGAACCAAAGCCTAATGTTCGTATTCATAAGAATACTCCTGAAAAATTTCTCGACCGTCTTGTAGAAATGATTGCAAGTAGTCAAGGGGCACCATTCTTATTAAACTTTGATGAGCGATCAATAGCCGGATTATTAAGCGAAGCTAAATTTGCACATCTTGAAAAATATATTAATGCTCAAACCGTGGCTGACTATGCTTCAGTAGGTTGTTTAGAAAATACGATGGTTGGTAACGATCGTTCATCAACAGTGGATGTTAATTTAAATTTTTTAAAAGCTGTTGAATTAACACTTGGTAATGGTAAAGATTTAATTATTTATAAAGACCAACTATGAGGCAAACCATATAAACAAGAACAGTCTGGACCACTAACTGGCGATCCTAGAAAATTTGCGACATTTGATGAATTCTATAATGCTTTCTTAAAACAAACCCAATATATCATTGAAAAAATTGTTGGTCTATATAACCGTTCGATTGCAATTCGTGCGGCATATATTCATACACCATTTTTAAGCACGCTAATTAAAGGGTGTGCCGAGAGTGGCAAAGATGTTACTGAAGGTGGTTCAGAAATTAAGTTTGCGACACTTGAAGGTGTTACATTTGCTTCAACCATTGATAGTCTATTAGCAATTAAATACTTAGTTTATGATAACAAAGCCTGTACTATGGACGAATTAATTAATGCTTTAAAGGAAAACTGAGTAGGCTATGAAGTGCTTCAAGCTAAAGCAAAAAACAAAGCACCAAAATACGGACGAAACGATGAAACTGCAGACGAACTAGGCCGTAAGTTTATGGAATTTTGATCTACAGAAGCGACCAAATATCAAACACCAGTAGGACAAATTTATCGTGGTGGTATGTTATCATGAAACTATTGAGTTAGTGATGGATATATTTTAGCGGCAAGCCCGGATGGCAGAAAACAAGGCCAGTTCTTATCTAATGCAATTTGTCCTTGCAACGGTATGGATATTAAAGGACCAACTTCAAATGCTAATTCAGTTGGTCATGTACTTGGTGGTCAAGATGACAAAGGTAATTTGATTAATTACTTACCAAACGGTGCCAGTCATACAATGACTTTAAGTACAAGTTTAATTCGTGACGATGAACATAAAGAGAAAATTAAATCATTCCTCAGAGGATATTGCGAAAATGGTGGCACAGCTTTGCAATTAAATGTGTTAGATGTAGCCACATTAATAGACGCACAAAAAAATCCAGAGAACTATCGTCATTTATTAGTCAGAGTAACTGGATACAACGCTTACTTTACTTCAGTGGGTAGAGAATTACAAAACGAAATTATTAAACGAGAATCACACGGACATTTTTAATGAATGATAATTTAAAAGCAAAAATTATTGACATTCAAAGAATGTCAACAGAAGATGGACCGGGGCTTCGTACTACGGTGTTTTTTAAAGGCTGTAATTTGAATTGTGCATGGTGTCATAACCCAGAAAGCATTAACCCAACACCGCATTTAAATTGATATGCTGTTAAATGTATGGGCTGTGGTATCTGTGTCAAAACATGCCCACAACAAGTTATCAGCAAAGATAAAGACGGAATTAATTTTAAACGTGATAAATGTATTGCCTGCGGTAAATGTGTAGATGCATGTCCACAAGGCGCCATTGAATTAAAAGGACATTACATTACCGTTGATGAACTATGCAAAGAAGTTATTAAGGATCGTGCCTATTTTGGTTTGAAAGGTGGTATTACCTTTAGTGGTGGTGAGCCAATGCTACAATCAGAGATAATCTTAGAGTTAGCTAAAAAATTAAAGGCAAACAAAATTAACAGTGTGGCTGTGGATACAGCGGGACTATATGATTTTACAATACTTGAAAAGATATTACCTTATATTGACATTGTTTTATTTGATTTAAAGATTGACGATAATGAAGACATGAAGAAATGAACTAATGTCGATAATACTTTAATTAAAGAGAACTATAAAAAATTAATCGCTAGTAAAACGCGCGTTTGAGTTAGAACGCCAATTATCCCTGGAGCAACTGATTCCAAACAGAATATTGAGCAAATTGCTAAGTTTATTAAAGATAATGGTTATCCAGAACGTTGGGAATTATGTTCGTTTAACAATTTAGCAACTGACAAATACGAACGACTTGATAAAAAATGACAATTTGCTAACAAACAATTGCTAACCAAAGAAATTATGGAATCGTTGACAAGTATTGCAAAGCAATATGTTCCGATGACTAAATGAACAGGCGCAACAAAAATAGAGGAGTAAATATGATAAATTTCAATAAACAATTTGATGAAAAATTAATTAAGGCATCTTTGAGCGATGCAAAAGTAGGGTTATTAAGCACGATTGATGACGATAAATATCCACGTATTTCATTAATTTCAACCATCACTGCCAACAAGGACAATACCATTTCATGAGGACAATTCTCTCGAGGTATTTCTAAAGAAAACATTAAGAAAAATAAGAAGACAGGTTTTCTTATTCTTAATACTGATAAAGAATGGTGAACTGGTAAAACATTGTATGATCACGAAGAAATCAAAGGGACAACCTATGAATTTTTCAATAACAAGCCATTGTTTCGTTATAACTCATACTTTAATATTGGCGCCATTCATATTCATAAATTAGTCGGTGTTAGTGAACAACATCATATTTCTGTTGGCAAGGTATTAATAGGACAAATCAAATCGTCAATGATGAAAGCTAATGATTCAGATGATATTAAAAAACTACCTGACTATGGTAAAGAGCTTGCCAATAACTCCACTGCATTAAAGTTTTTATCATACATTGATGGAGAAGGTTACCCAATCACTGTACCTGTTTTACAAGCGAAAGCCAAGAGTAATAATGTCTTTACAATTTCTAAAGGTGAAGGATTCTTAGATGATATTCCTGATGGTTCTAAAGTAGCGTTATTTGTTGCGAACTTTAAACTTGTAAGTATTTTAGTACAAGGCACATGACAAAAACATAAAGCTAGCGGTAGATTAATAGTTGATAAAGTTTATAACTCTATTTTACCATTACCAAAATACATATATCCAGCTGAAAAAATACCTAAAATTTATTAGTAATTTTATTTCGCTTTAAGTGTAGTCTTTTTTCCGTAATAAGCATTCAAGAACATTTCTTTAATTTCTTTAATTAAAGGATAACGTGGGTTAGCACCAGTACATTGGTCATCGAAGGCATCCTCACACATTTTGTCTAATGTTTTTAAGAAGTCTTCTTCTTTAATGCCAGCGTCTTTAATAGTCTTAGGAATCTTCACTTCATCTTTTAATTTATCAATTGCTTTTAATAGATTTTCTACTTTAGCGATAGGTGTTGATCCACCTAGTCCGATGTAGTCAGCTAATTCTGAATAACGCTTCAAACCCTGAGGATATTTATATTGGCTAAAAGTACCCATCTTAATTGGAGCTTCGCTACAGTTATATTTAATGACTTCATTAATTAGCATTCCATTAGCAACACCATGGGCAATGTTATGATATGAACCTAGTTTGTGAGCCATCGAGTGACATACACCTAAGAAAGCATTTGCAAAAGCAATACCAGCCATACATGAGGCATTTGCCATTTCTTCACGAGCCTTCACATCTTTAGCACCATTTTTATAGGCGCTTGGTAAATATTTAAGAATCAAACGTGCTGCTTCTCTGGCAGTACCGTTTGTGTAGTCAGAAGCCATAATAGAAGCTAATGCTTCTAAAGCATGAGTTAGAGCATCAACACCACTAGCAGCAGTTAACCCTGGAGGAGTGTTCATTGTTAAATCAGGATCAATGATGGCCATCTTTGGTAACAATTCATAGTCAGCTAAAGGATATTTAATATGGTTACGTGTATCAGTGATGACTGCGAAAGGCGTTACTTCACTACCAGTACCACTTGTGGTAGGAATTGCACAGAAATATGCTTTGTCACCCATATGAGGGAATTTTTCAATACGTTTACGAATATCCATAAAACGCATTGCTAAATCCTCGAAGACTACCTCAGGGTGTTCGTACAACACTCACATAATTTTTGCAGCATCAATTGGTGAACCGCCACCGACAGCAATTATTAAATCAGGCTGGAACACACGCATTGCCTCGGCACCAGCTCTCGCTGTATCAATACTAGGATTAGGTTCAACATCAAAGAAGGTGGCATGTTGGATACCCATATCATCCAAGTATTTAGTTACTTCTTTGGTAAAGCCAGAGTAGTACAAGAACTTATCAGTAACGATAAATGCACGTTTCTTGTTGTAAACATCTTTGAATTCACGACAAGCAATTCCCAATGATCCTCTCTTAAAGTAAATTTTTTCTGGTGTACGATATCACAACATATTTTCCCTTCTACATGCAATTATTTTGACATTTAATAAATGTTTAATGCCTACGTTCTCACTTACGGC
>JAITPK010000030.1 GCA_031289475.1 Mycoplasmataceae bacterium
TAAATTTAATGATCAAGAATTAGCTAAGCGCAGTAAGCTTAAACAAATGCAAGAAGATAAAAAAGATCCTTTTGTATTTACGAAGTATGCTCGTAATAGCAATAGTCTTTCTTTTAAAAACGAGTTTGACAAATTTTCCAAAGAAGAACTACATGATAATAAAACCAAAGTCGTCGTGGCAGGCCGAATTATGGCTATTCGTCAAACTTTTGCAGTGCTGCGTGATTTTTATGGACGCGTACAACTCTACATAAATAAAAAAGCATCCCCGGAATTATTTGAAACATTTAAAGAAATCGATGTCGGAGACATCGTTGGTATTGAAGGAACACCAATGAAAACCAACACTGGTGAACTCACAATTAAAGTTAGTAATCTAACTCTGTTGTCCAAGTCGTTAAAACCGTTACCTGAAAAATGGCATGGTTTGCAGGATGAAGAAGCTAGAGCACGTCATCGTTATCTAGATTTAATTATGAGTGATGAATCAATGCAGACTTTCATTACTCGCTCAGTTATTCTTAGGGAACTAAGAAACTTTATGGACGCGCGAGGCTATCTAGAAGTAGAAACTCCCGTATTACATCCAATTCTTGGTGGTGCAGCTGCTCGTCCTTTTAAAACACACCACAATACATTAGACCGTGAATACTACTTACGTATCGCAACAGAAATTCCACTTAAAAAATTAATTGTTGGTGGTTTTGAGAAGGTGTATGAAATTGGTCGGATTTTTCGAAACGAAGGTATGGATGCAATGCATAATCCAGAATTCACCACACTGGAATCTTATGAAGCATATATTTCCATGTGAGAAGTTATGGAACTTGTTGAAGAGATATTTAAATATCTCGCTAATAAATTAAACAAAGTTCGTTGCGAGTATAGGGGCATTAATCTTGACTTCTCACAACCTTTTAAAAGGGTTAATATGGTTGATTTGATTAAAGAAAAAACCAAAATTGATTTTAATAAAATCACTTCTGATGTTGATGCGATTAAAATTGCCAAAGAACATAATGTGGAACTACTTCCACATCAAAAAACTCGTGGGCATATTATTAACGCCTTTTTTGAAACTTTCTGTGAAAAGGAATGTATCCAACCTACTTTTGTTTATGGTCATCCAATTGAAGTCTCACCGCTTGCTAAGAAAGATCCCAAAGATCAACGTAATACGGAACGATTTGAACTATTCATTGGTGGCAAAGAATTTGCCAACGCCTTTAGTGAACTAAATGATCCAATTGATCAATTTGAACGTTTTAATAATCAATTAAAAGAGCGAGACCTCGGTAATGCCGAAGCAAATGAAATGGATTGAGACTTTATTAATGCTCTGGAATATGGCATGCCACCGACTGGTGGATTAGGAATTGGCATTGATCGTTTGGTAATGCTCTTTGCAAATCAAGAAACCATTCGTAATGTTCTATTATTCCCTCATATGAGAGATGAAAAGTAATGCCGTTTAATTTTTTTCCTAATAATTATAAATCGCTATACAACAAAGCACGAACTCGTGGTTACATTTCGCGTTATCATAAGCTTCTAAGCGATGCAATTATTAAAAATCTAAATGCCGTTTACATCGACAGTCCTTTCATTACTAATAGTGTTAATTCATGAAATGCATATGTAGGTTCAATGCGTTTAATTAGCTTTGACAATAAAAATACTAGCGAAGTAAATGAATTAATTTATGATGCTGGCAATTACATGCGTCATATTATCCAATCAACAATTACTAGTTCTGATGCTTCCATCTATACATATGCCCCATTAATCAATCGTGATGCCAACGAAGGAGTCGGACATTCAATTGTGACACAAAATTTCCACATTGAATCCAAGTTACTTGATGCTGAAAATGTAGAAGACCAGATATTACCAACTATTACCAACATCGTCGGTATGATTGATAGTGTTAATAAAGACTTATCATTTATTGATATTGACAAAGTGTTATATTCGCATCAAAGCATTAATTATGTTCCCGTTGAATCGATTGCGAAACTATACCCATCGTTGTCATTGCCTGAAGGTGTTAATCAATATGTCGCATCCAACGGGCCAACCGCAATCCGTGGTGCTTATAAAACATTATTAAACGGTAAGCAACTATCAAAGGGATTACCAACGTGCGATGATTATGATCTTGCTACCATTCTTTTTGTTTTTAATAAAACCACTAATTCAGTTATTCCTATTGTTAAGGTTTCTCCACGACCGGATATTGAAACAATCAAAAAACAATTAATATTGGATTTACCAAATGTCCTTCAAGAGCAAATTTATAACGAAACTCTTTTTAACAATGACAAACCACTGATTCAATCTATCGGCATTCAAATATATTTCTCAAACTTAATGTTAATAAATCTTCGTAAACTACATCTCGCTGAAGTCGTACATTCCGCGTGATCACGTGAATTTATTAAATATCTTGATGATAATAAAGTTGAGGTAATGTAATGATTAGTTTCAATAAGCCTAAGTACATCCGAAAGTATGACTATATTTATTATTTTACGCGACCACGCGATCAATGATTTATTAAGAGCCCTGTTTTAGCAGAATTCATTAATCGCAAAATCAAAGCATCAAAAGCACAAATCGAGGTAGATGATGCTGATGACGAAAATGATGCGGTTGATTTTGACCCACTAGAAATTTTTAAAGAACTCAATCAAGAGAACACAACAGACATTGATATGACTGACCCAAAGGTGCACGAGGGTAATATCATTGATAAAAGAGCGCGTGAGTTCATTCATAAAAAATTTCGTAATCTTAAGGTATTCGACTTTGAGGAAATTTATAAAGATAATCGCGACCTTGAATTTCGTGCTAGTGAAACAAAAAAGTTTCTTGAAAAAGATAATTACGTGTTATTCCAACCGGTCTTCATCTATAAGAATAAAGCTATCGCATTACCTGACGCATTTGTTAAAGAAAAAGGCAAGTATTCATTAATTGAAGTCAAGGGAACAAGCAAACCTAAGCCGCAGCACTTTGTTGATATTCTATACCAACATCATGTTATTAACTATGTATTAGATGAACGCGATGCATGTATTGATAATTATTATCTATGCCTAGTGAAATATGACAAGGGTGAAAGAAATTCAGTTGAATTAGCCATGACTGAATATATTCCTATTAGTCCTAAAGGTGGACGCGATTGATCAAATGATAAAGAACGTGATGCGATGTTCCCTGGTTTACAAAGATATAGTGATCAAGCGGTGAAGTTTCGTTGTGAAAAACGTTTAGGAGGCGATTCTGACGCGAAATTTAAAGAATTGTTGCAAGGAGACGTTTCCAAACTAAAAAGTTCTAGGAACAAGGTTTATGTTAAGCACATCGCACCTTTGTTGGAAGAAGAATCGTTTGAAAACATTATCGACGAATTAATCCAGTACAACCCCATCGGTGAACCAAGTCTACTTCCTGATACATCACATTTTAAAACTTGGTTTAAAGATTATTCATTACTCAAAGAAATACGCACATACTATGCTTGTAATCCCGCTGAATATCCATCGCTTTGTTGGTCAGGTCAAGTCTTTTCTTTGAAATCACAAATCGCCGCTTACAAAGAACATGATATGAATCAAACGGCACTATGTGATTTTTTTATTAGTCAAGTTAATGATGATCACAAGACCATTGATTTAAGATTCTTTGATGGTTTCCAAAACACCTTATACAAAAACTTTTCCCAAGGTTTGTACCGAAATGATGAAACCAAACAATACTTCAACAAATTGAAATCTAAAAAAGTTTACTTTGATTTTGAAAGTATCAATCCAGCAACCAGGGTAGTAGACGACACAACTCCTTACACCCAAGTTGTTACACAAGTATCCGTTATTAAAGATGATGGTCAAGGAATTGGAGATTCTAATAATATCGTTCTTGACCCGCAAAGTATTAACACGAATGACTTTAAAAAAATTATTGATGCTATTTATAGTGGTGATCAATATAGTTACATTGTTTACAACAAGTCATTCGAATGTACACGACTAAACGAAATGGCTGCTTATATTAATGAAAGTAGTTATGCCGACAAAGTTAAAACTATTAATACCAATATCTATGATCTTGCTGATTTCTTTGATCCGAGAAAGAATCTCATCACAATTTTAGAACTACACGGTAATTACTCCATTAAAGTGGTACTACCCATCGTAGAAAAATATGCATTGGATATCTTCCAAACAACGGGTTGTAAAAACTACCATTCGTTAGAATCAATACAAAACGGTGGTGAAGCATTAAATCAAACTAGTCGTAGGTTCTTTAATCTTATCAGCGATGAACAGTGAAATAAAGTTGTACAGCATTTAAAAACATATTGTGAAAATGATGTTCGGGCTATGATTGCGGTTGAATACTACATAAAAAGAATATTGTTATAGTAAATGTGTTATTCATATAATTACTACTCACATTAGGAGAAAACATGGCACAAAAAAGACACGTAAGATTAGAATGTACTATTTGTCACAACATTAATTACTTGACAAAGAGAAACCCTAAATCCGAACCTGAAAAATTAGAGCTTAAGAAATATTGCAATAATTGTCGTAAAGTCACATTGCACAAAGAAACTAAGGCCAAATAATGTTTCAAAAGAATCAAGCAATATTTGATTTAATCAAAGTACATAAAGCCGACAGTTTAATATCTATCTCATCAATTAATCGTTCTTGATTATTGGAAGATGTCTATTCAGACTTTTGTTTGTTTATGTGTAAGGATAATGAAATTCACGCTTTTGTAGATGAAAGAGATTTTCAAAATATTCAGCTTAGATTTAAACATATCATCCCTCATCTATATCAAGGCATTGATTCGTGATTATCATTCTGTAAGAGTTTGAATTTAAAAAGAACCATATTTGAATCTAATCAAGTTTATTACGATGACTTCAATACCTTTATCAAACCAGTTTGTAAACATTTAATCCCACTCAATGGTGATGATTTAAGAATTGTAAAAACTCCTAAAGAACTATCACGAATGCAAAAGGCTGCCGATATTACTTGCGAAGCTGTTAATTATTTAAAAAAATGAGTAAAAATCGGCATGACTGAAACTAAAGTTGCTGACGAATTTTATAGACTTGTTATGTCTAAAGGTGCTAGTGGTTTATCTTTCCCTACCATCGTTGGTTTTGGTGAAAACTCCGCCAATATTCACGGTACACCAACTGAACGCAAATTGAAACGTAATGAAATGATATTGATGGATTGTGGTTGTGTTTATAAAGGCTATCATTCAGACATGACTCGTGTTTGGTGATTGGGTGTCCTCCCAAAAAGAGCGATGCTTATGTATAAAGTAATTCTTGCAGCAAACAAGTTAGGAATCGAGAAAGCTAAAGCTGGAATGACTGGAATTCAATTAGACAAAGTATGCCGTGATTACGTGAAAGAACATTGGAACTTTTATGATCTACCTCACGGCACTGGACATGGTGTTGGATTGCAAATTCATGAAAATCCTCGTGCCAATAAAACTTATACTGGTAAATTGGTAGAAAATTGTGTTGTAACAGTGGAACCAGGAATTTATGATCAACAAATTTGTGGTGTAAGAATTGAAGACTCAATTGTCATCACAAAAAACGGTTGTAAAGTTTTAACTTCCAAGTGTCCTAAATAAAGAATTATTTTGATATTGTCTCTAAAATCTTGATTCATTCATCCAATATCTTTTTAGTTTCACTATAAACGCTATTGTTGTACAAGTCTATTCCCAATAATTTAATGGTATCAAGCGGCGATAAAGAAGAACCACTCGATAAAAATTCAAAGTATTTTTCTATAGCAGATTGGTTACCTTGGTAAATTTTTTGAGCAATATTAATAGCAACGATTTGTCCAATTGCATATTTGTATACATAAAAATTTCCTGCATAAAAATGGGGGATACGCAAAATTGTAGATTGTGAAAAACTATAAGGCTCATGCTTGATTTTGTTTTTCATTTCTTTATCAATTCCTTGATATTTATCTATCATTGATAAATATATTTGTTTTGCTGTTTCTTTAGTAAATGGTTTGGATTGATTGACATATTCATTCAATACATATTCGGTATTGCTAAAAATGATTTGTCTAGAAACAGTCGAAAAGAAATTATTAATCATTTCATCTAAAATCATTTTTTTCATGTTGGTATCGTTACGATATTTATCAAGTAAATAATAGGAAAGTAACATTTCGTTAACAATAGAAGAAATTTCAGCATAGAACACAGAAACATCGTTATATATCTCTTGTTTGCTATTAATGTAATGCGAATTCATTGAGTGGCCTAATTCGTGAGCGATAGTAGAAACCGAACGAATGGTATTGTCAAAGTTCATTGAAATATAGTATTTGCTCAAACCCTTCGTTCCATCAATTGAATAAGCACCTTGTTGTTTTCCAGGTTTAGGCAATCACGAAATTCAATGTTCGTTAAAAGCTTTTTTAACATTGTTAATATACTCGCTACCTAAAGGCTCAAATGCTTTAATAATAACTTCTTTAGTTTCTTCAATTGATAGCTTAATATCTTTCTTGTTTAAATCCACCGTTTTATCTCACGGTTCTAATTTTGAAAGATGTAATTGTTCCTTTAATAATTTATTAACCACCATTCGATATTTTGCATATGAATCTTTATATTGTTCAGTATTTTTATATAACTTTCTAATTAATTCCACATCGACTTCGTCACTAAAAGCAGTAGCACTTACATAATCTTGAAATTTATGGATTTTGCTAGTGGTATTGAGCATTAAATAGTTGTAGTAAAGTGTTTGGGTAAAGGTATTTTCATAGTTATGATAGGCTTCGTTAAAATTAATTCAAGTGGATTTACGAATCGCACGATCCTTGTGTTTAATATTTGCCATTACATCGGCGATTGTATTTAATGGTATCTTTTTACCTTTGCTATCGATGGCATTTTTAAATTTAACTTCACTATCGTTTAATGTAGAAAAAATTTGACTAAAACCACCATTAATAATCCCGACAGTTGACATGATTTTTTGTTCATCATCATTTAGAATATGTGGTTTATTACGAAAAACTAATTCAAATTCCCGTGAATATTTTTTGACGAATGAATCAGTTAAATATTTACGAATCTTTGATTCATTTTTAATTAATTTGTTTGTTAGTCCAGACAATTGCACATGAAATTTATTGCTATCATTAGACATTCTTTGCGACCAAGCAATTCATTTTTGATTAGTTAAATCTTCGTTGTAATTGTTATTAATATAATTACCGACACGGTTAGACAATATTTCATATTCATCATCCAATTTAAGTCATTTCTTAAATAACGATAAATTCTCTAAGAAACTAGAATATATTTGTAGAATCTGGGTTTGTTTGTTCAATCACTGTTGATAAAGTTTGTCTAAACTATTGCCTTCGAGAATTGCTTCCAAATCTCATGTATATTTTGAGTTGTCTGTGTGTTTCATACAATTAATTAATATAATGATTTTAAGTTAAAAATTAGGAATACTATGAACATTAATCAAATGATGCAACAAGCTCAAAAAATGCAAAAAGAAGTGCAGAAGAAATTGGACGAATTCGAACAGAAAGAATTTGAATTTGATTATAAAAACGGTTCGGTAGTTGTCAATATGAGTGGAAATGGTAAAATCACTAAACTCGTTGTAAATCAAGCGTTAGTAGACCCTGAAGATAAGATTACTATGGAAGAAATGATTGCTGAAGCAATCAATCAAGCCTATGACTCTATTCAAGAAGATCGTGATGCTATTCAACAATCAGCCGTACCTAAGGGCGGTTTGCCTGGTATGGGATTTTAGTTTTACTTCTCAATTTTCTCTAATTCTAACAAGCAGAATTCTAAAGATCCTTGCAAATCTATGCAAAAAAAATGTGCTCTTTTTACAAGCGGATCGTCAGATTTGAAGTCTCATAATTTTTGAATTTTTGCCTTTAACTGCTCTCCGTTGTTTTTAAGGTATTTACAAATACTTCTAAATCGATTATAGATTCTCTCCACATCAAAATCTTTTGAGTGAAAAGCAATATCTATTTCGGTGGTATATGCTTTTGGTACAAAAATCGGGTTATTCAACTTAACACAGCCATATTTGCCTAATGAAAAATAACAAGCATTTGGTAATTTTATTGATCTTTGGTGTGAAAACACGGCGTGTTTTTTGTCAAGTGCAGATGTTAAAGGATAGCATTTTAGATATTCTCCAAAATCATCATTCACCAAAAAAATATGTGGACGTTTAACTCCAATGTCCTTGCCTTTTGATTTTACGATTTTATTTGTTTGTATTGTGTGATCAACTATTGAACGTATGCGTTCAATGTAATCATCATTTCTGATGTAAATTAATTTCATTTTCCTCTTATGAGATCGTATTTCACGTGCCACGATCACTTAACACACGGGGTTTCACATTGCCCATAGTCGGTAGCTAGTCTATCCGACACTGAAGTCAACATACGTTGACTAAAATATTATATCATATAATTTTTGTGTGTTATGAGACCAATCACATTTGAATATTTAGTAGATGCATTAAAATCGTTACCAGGCGTTGGTAAGAAACACGCTGAACGTATTGCTTATTTTTTAATACTTAAAGATACTCAGTACATTCAAGAGTTCATAGAAAGAATTCGTGATAGCCACGAAAAAATTCATTTTTGTAAACAGTGTAATAATTTTTCCGATGGTGAACTTTGTGACATTTGCTCCAACCCATCAAGAAACCAAGAAAAATTATGTATAGTGTCATCAATTGAAGACCTACAAAAGATCGAAGACACCGGTGCATATTCTGGTTTATATTATGTATTGCATGGCGAAATTGATGTAAAAGCAAAGCAAAGCTTAGACTCAAGTACAACTCGCAAATTTATGGAATTATTAAAGACGCATAATTTTAAAGAAATAACTCTAGCAACTAACTGAACCATTAACGGTGAAGGAACCGCTGTTTTTATTAAAAAAATTATTAACGAATTATCAAAGGCCAATGTTTATCGTCTAGCATTAGGGTTGCCAATTAATTCCGCTTTGGATTATGCAGATAATGCAACTTTAAAATCCGCTTTGCAGAATAAAACTAAATACTAGTTGCTTTTAATAACAATTTTATATATTGGTTTATTTAGGGCAACAAACTTCTTTTCGTATTCGGTTTGAATGTTGCTAACCAATTCTTTTTTGTTTAAATATAAATTTTGAGTTTGATAAATAATTTTGAATTGTTTAGATGAATCTAACGATTGCAAAGAATAAAAATAAAATTCCTCGTTATCTGTTTTAAATTCAATTCTTCCGTCATCAATAAGTAAGGAATGATATAAATCTAAGAACGATTTGGATGTTAATCGATATTTTTCATGTCTTTTTTTAGGTCATGGATCGGAGAAATTAAGAAAAATTTTAGAAATTGAATTGATTTTAAACCAAACCAACAAATTTTTAGCATCATCACAAATGATTAAAAGATTGATTGGTTTAATAGACAAAGTATCAATCTTTCTTAGTATTTTCAAAACGATTGTTTTATCTTTTTCAATCCCAATGAAATTGATATCAGGATATTTCAAGGCATTTTGAATAATAAAGTCACCTTTGCCTGATCCAACTTCTATATACAATTGATGACTATTATTAAAATAATGGTCACTAGCTTTTTGTAACAACCAATGATAATTTTTAATTAAAATATCAGCATTCTTAATTTTACGAATTCGTCCCATACTATAACCAACTACGGAAGATTTTAATATAAATTACTTTAGCTAATTGAGCAGTCACAATGTACCCGCAAACAATTGCGACTATATAACCAATCACTTTGGCACTTTCTGGTGTTGATAGTGGTGCAAAGATTCTTAATCCTGGTGTTAACACTAACATAAATCCAATTAATAAAGTGAGCACCAAAGATAAAACAACCGGTAGTGATGGATATGTATTATGAAATGGAAATTTATTACTACGTAAAATAATAATTACTGCACTCTGAGTTAATAAGCTTTCCAAGAATCAACCAGTTTGAAACAATCCAACATAACTATCGTTGTTTCATCCCATTACATAAAACATTATCAAGAAGGTAACAATATCAAAAATTGAACTCGTTGGGCCCATAAACAACATAAACTTTAAAATACTCCGGGCGTTCCAATTCCGAGGCTTGTTATAAAAGTCAGTATCCACATTATCTCACGGCATCGCCATCTGAGCAAAGTCATAAATTAAATTTAAAATTAAAATTTGTTCAGGTCGCATTGGTAGTATGCCATATTGACTTAATCAAATACTGGCTACAAGCATACTCAACATATTACCAAAGTTGCTAGAGACCGTCATTTTGATGTATTTAATAATATTGGCATATGTTTTACGTCCTTCAACGCAACCGTTGCCTAAAATGGTTAAATCCTTCTCTAATAGAATGATGTCCGCACTTTCTTTAGCAATATCGACAGCTGTATCAACAGATATACC
>JAITPK010000067.1 GCA_031289475.1 Mycoplasmataceae bacterium
AGTTATGAAATTCGTTCTAAAGAAACTGAACGTAATCAAATTCGAATTGACTTCACATCTAAAGCATTGTCTTTATTGCTGGCTTTATTAAAACAAATTGCCTAGTTATTTGCTATCATTTATTTATAGGCGGGATTAAGGCAGATGAGTATGTATAAATTAAAGCATGGATATTTAATTGGAAGTGATTTTAAGGATATTGTTAATGAAGTTAAAAAAGATATTGACATTCAATGATGTCGTTCCATGAATATCAATAAGATTTCTGATAACGAATATTGAAGTAGCAACGCTCGTCTATTGAAAAGTGACTACATCATTGTCGACTTGTCAAATGTTAACGAAACTAATTCATATGAATTAGGAATTGTTTGAACTATCAACTATGTTCGCAAATTGCTTAGTAGGAGCGGTCATAAAGATGCAATTAAACAATTGGACAAATTTGGTATTTGTGAAAAATCCATCATTGGTATTTCTAAAAACAAAGATAAAAGTTATTTGCTCATAGCATTAAAAGATCAAGGTAAGATTTTTAAATCGCAAAAAGAAGTAATAACTTATATTAAGAACAAAGAAAAATAAACTGCTTATTCTTTATAATAGTATCCACTTTATGAAACAACTACGTAAGGCGGTATTTCCCGGATCTTTCAATCCCATTCACTCTGGTCATATTAATATCATTAAACGAGCAGCGAATCTTTTTGATTATCTTTATGTTGTTGTTTCAAAGAATATTGATAAGAAGTATGAATATAAGCTTGAACAAAGATTGATTAATGTTCAAAAAGTTGTTGACAAATTAAAACTAAAAAATGTGAAAGTTGTAAGTAACACTGGACTGACGATTGATCTTGTCAAAAAACTACATTGTCAATATATTGTTCGTTCTATTAGAAACGCCAAAGATGTTGGTTACGAAGTAAATATGGCACAAAACAACAACATCCTAAGTGGCAATGTCGAAACAATATTTTTTGTTGCTGATTCTAAGTTGAAAGATGTTTCATCAACAAATCGGAAAGAATTAATTAGACAAAAACAATTGATTTCCAAAGGAACAAAGCATGTTTAAAATGATTGTTGATATCGGTAACACCAATATCAAGTGTGGATTATTCAAAAACAATAACTTAATTAAAACCATCATTTTACAAACCAAGCAATATAGTCAAACATTCATAAAAACGATTATTAGCAAAAGTAAAGTTACATCTGTATATATTGGCTCTGTTGTTAAAAATATCGGTGAACGTATTGCTAAAGATGTTTATACAAGCTTTAAAATCAAAGCAAAAGTTATTAGCACAAAAGATTTTGATTCAAGCTTTGTACTATCACCATTTAATAAAAAAGAAATTGGGTTGGATATATTAGCGTTTGCTTTATTTATTAAAAATAAATATAAAAGTGGTGTTGGGATTAGCTTCGGTACAGCCACATTTGCAGTAGCTGTTAATAATAAAAAAATTGAAGGAGTGGTGATTGCTCCATCAATTTTATTAGGGATTCATCAATTGAGTGAAACCACTTCATTAATTAATACCAAGGGATTTGGATTGCTAAAAAATCAATTGTCGTTTGGTAAAAATACTAACCAGTCATTAGCAAGTGGTGCTTCACATATGGCTAGAGGATTTATTAGTAGCATTCAAGAATATGCAACAAAGCATTACAAAATTAACAAAGTGTATATTTCTGGTGGTAAATCTCATTATTTACAGTTTACCGATAAAATGAATAATGTGAAAACCATTGATGAAGTTATTCTATTAGGATACAACGAACTAATTAAAACTATTTAGGCATAAACAAATCAGAGAGTGTTTTTGCAACACCATCATGGTTGTTATCTTCTCTAGTGATACTATGACCAACGGTAATGGCATGTGTACCTGAATTTTTCATCGATCATGAATTGTCAGTTTTTTGTAACATTGCAACATCATTCTCACCATCACCAAATACATAAGTATCAGCTCAAAGAATGTCGTAATAACTTTGCGCAAATTTTAGCGAATTCAATTTATTAGCGAAATTATGATTCAACTCTAAAATAACTTGTCCGGTATGTTCGAACCCGCGATTATCAATTGATCAGTGAGCAATCAAGAGATTGTTAGTTACACTCTTTATTAAATAATAAAGGTTATATGGACTAACACCATGTTTAAGAATTAAGATAATGGATAAAATATCAGTTTTACGATCTCGTTTGTGATAAATTAACGCTTCTTTTTTCGCATTATTGATTTTAGAGAAATCAATATGGAATAAAGTGTTCATTTTTTCTTTAATTTTAGATTCAGTAGGGATTTTATTGACGAAAGTATTGTGCTTAGTCTTAATTACAAAATAATCTAATTGATCTTGAATTTCTTGATTTTCTCATAACTTAAAAAAGACGTGATTGTTAATTGGGAAATAAATATCATCAAAATGTGGATCAGATGGATTATAAATGGCGGCACCATTGTTACAAATACATAATGTATTTAATCCTAGCTGACTATAGAACGGTAAAACATCATTTAATGAACGTCCGGTGCAAAAACAAAAGTAATGGCCTTGAGCAGTTAAAGCTTTGATGGTTTTTTCACTTGCTTTAGTAATTTTTTTGTCAGATGTTAAAAGTGTGCCATCTAAATCGGTGAATATTAATTTTTTATTCATTTTTAATTTTTAGACTTTCAATCTTTAACTCAAGTGCTGCCTAATTGATCATTAAATCTACGATCATATACTTTTGTTTGACCGTCAGTTCCGTATGCTGCAGTCATTACAGCTTTCAAAGTTTTTCGATAAACAGAAGTGCCAGGAGTTTGGCTATCAAGTGCTACTTGTACAACTAAGTAATTAAACAGATCATCACCAACGGTGGCTTTCAAAGTATCGATAGTAGCCAAATTATTTGCATTTAATTGCATTACACGCGTTCTATATCCCGCTGGTTCTTCGCTTGCTGCTGATGAATCTTTGATTACAGGTGTATCTTGTTGACTTGGGTTTCGTAATTCCAAAGTTGGAGTGTAAGAGTACGCAGCAGCAGTAGTACCTTTTTTAGCTTGAATAATATTGTAACCATCAAACCACACATCTTTAATTATTGAAGTACTACCTTTGATCGCATCTTTTAATATTTTTGCTCGATCTGCACTTGTGCTGGCATTATTCATTTTATTAATTACAGCATCAAATTGTCCGGTGCGTGTGTTTAAATAAGTCGCTAAATTTATAAGACCGCTTGAATCCGTTCCTAGTCTGTCTACAATATTGCATAGATTTGTTCTTGAATTGTCATAGTTAGAAGTACCATTTGGGTTTAAAGATGCAAAATTGTAAAGCGAGCCTCGCAATTTGTTGGCGCCATTGTTAGTTGGGTCCATAGTTGAACTACTTGGGAATCTATTTTCTAATGCATCTTTAATAACAGAGCTAACTGTTGAAGATGTTTGCAATCCTAAATATCCCATAGCATCAAATGAGTGCACATCACCTGTTTGTGCCTTCATAGTTGGCATTGGGGCAAATTGGTTATATTCTGCAAAAGATTGATAAGAAGTATCAATAGGTGCTGATATTGTTGTTCCAGATGTTTGAGAATATTCCTGACTAAAAATATTATCATAGTTGTTTCTTCACGCATATCACTTTGATGCATTTTCATCATTGTCTACATTGTATGTTGTAGGAGTGTTTGGGTCTTGTCCTCAATCACCCGTTTCATAATCATGGTTCCCATAAGAGCTATCTTTTGTCATTCAAACAATATATGCATTTTGTCATGAACTAGAAGCAAAAGAAGGTGCAATAATTTTTTGACGCATTTCGTCCATAAAATTCGAATAATTGTTCTCAGACAATCATTTTATTGATGCTAATAACATATCATAATTTATTAATTGATCTGTATATCCCCTAGATACATTAGTTCCAATCGCAGATGAACCAATAGTCATAGATAACTGATATGCTCATTGACTTGTCAAAGCAGATTTATAATCACTAAATGTGGGTAAAGCATTACCGGTAGAATTAGTAGTTAATAACGATGAAATGGAAGATGATTTAAGCAATTGTTGCGTTATGAATAATGAAGTAATAGGATTATCAAACACTGTGCCAGGGCTATAACCATTGAGGTATTGACTTAGTGCATAAGTTTTTTCGGAATTACTAAATGATGATGAAGCACCAAATGCATTTAACAAAGCATTAACATGAGGGTTGAATGATAGAATGTTTTCACTATATTTACCATTGTTATATTCTCCGCCCAAATTACCTTTGCCTTCTTTTGACGGCTTAGAATTATTAGAAATTGATGTGACTCATGTATCATATTTAGTAGCAATATCGTTTGTGTAATCAGAAAGTGATTTGTCTCAACGATTCACTGGACTGTAGTCTGGATTAAATCAAAGATTGATAGAATCTCAAACACTGTCATTACAATCGCTTGCTACTTGAAAATACGTTTTAGCATCATTTTTAAATTTGCCATCGCTCATACCAGTGGCTTTACCACTTTTTACTTCTAATGGTAATTGCATTGCAAGACCATTGTCGTATTTTAAAAACACATCATCTGCAGTTGGGTTATATAAAGAATTGGCAATGTATTTGTCGCTCCATTCTAAAAGGTGCTTATTATTGGCATCATAGTTAGTAATTACAGTCTGAAATAGATTAAGAATATCAAATGATTGCACTAATGCATTTAGTTGAGTATTTCAATCATCATTACTGTTGAATTTAGATAATCCAAACATATTGGCTGTTTTATAAGAAGAATCATAATTGGGATTAGTTGGATCTAAAACAACATCGACAGCGCTTAACACTAAACTATCAATATTAGCTTTCAAATAATCAATTATTTTACCTTCGGCACTAGCCGCACCACCTTTTTGTGAAATTAATCCAATTCCAGTTCCTGATATAGGTGTAGTGGCTTCGCTTTCATAAATAGTACGATATTTTAAAATTTGATTTTCTCTTTCTTGAGACCATGGGGCACCTGGCCTTCAAGTAGAACTTACAGCTGTCGGAACACCATTGTCTTGAGCTAAGTACCCAGCACCATCAATTCCTTCAATATGTACACCCTTATCGTTTCGAATCATAATATATGGTAAATACACATCATTTCCAGTGACGGAATCGCTAGATGCAGTGACGAGACGAACTGCATTGATCATAAAATGGGCATCATCCTTGTAGAAATCGGAATCTTTATTAAATAAATTTATGTGCCCGTCAGCGTTTTTTCCAAATGTGTCTTCCAAGTTAACAATTCCATTAAATTTAGTAGTGTCGTATGGAAGTTGCTTTAAAACGTTTGGAGTACTAGTATCGTCCGGTGCAAATAAAAAATTATCAAGAATGTTATCGTCACTAGCAAATAATTGGTCTGACCCAATGAGGGCTGGCATTATGGGTAGTGCACCGGCTTTAACGACGCTATTTTTATTATGATATAGATCAAAAACAGGCCCGGCATATGTTTGGAATGCGCCAGTTATACCAGTAGACTGTTCAACTAAAAAAACATCCGATGTATCATCTCCGTATTGATTGAGGGGAATGTTGATCAAACCAACAGAACCCTTGTTAACAGTCTGTGTAGTAAAATTATACGCAGCCTGACCAGTATCGTCTAGATTAACATCATCACGATTGTTAAAGAAATAATTGCTTGATTTAAAATCATCGGCAAATTGTTTGAACATTTGATTTTTGTCAAAACTACTTGTACCATTGCCGCCAAAATATGGGAAAGAATAACCAGGGGCATCCAATAATCCGGCCGTGTCGTTTTTACCTTTCACCACGTCTTTGTTATAGATGCTTTCTAAATTGCTCAATGTTCCTAAGCTGTAATTTCACAACACCATTCCAGTTGAAATTGGTGCTGCTGTGCTAGTATAACTGTCAAATGCTTGTCTTTGAAGTAAAGCATACGATTTATCTTGGTAAATGGAATTATCTGGGGAATAGTTAGGGTTAGCAGTTGCATAAAAATTGATTGCAGGTCATCAATCTGGATTTAATAAATTTTGCTGCTCGTTCATGAAATCTGTGCTGCCTAAATTTACCCCTTGAGCATCAATAGAAGTAGCAACCTTTAAATCTAAATTAGTTTTTGGGAAGTTGAAGGTTGGATTTTGAGTGTTAATAAGAGTTTGATCAGCAAGTGGAACTGCTAAGTAATCGTGTTTAATCATTTCATCTGTGAAATAGCTACGGATTTTATCTTCTCATTTTGATTGGTATCAAGAGTTATCAGTTGTACCATCAGTTTTTCCTTTAACGCCACCAACCGGGTTTAATACCTCATTTTGGAAATAATATTGTCAATTAGCAGAGTGATTGTCTTTGTAAGATTGCACTTGACTATCTCAATCAGAATCAATATCTTTTTGATATTGTTTCTTCAAAATATCGATATTGCTATCAGATATGCCATTGAATCAGTTGAAAAATAACTTATTGACTACAGATTTTTTAAAAGCATCAGTAGCATCTTTATTTGTTAAAGCAGTTTTAATAGTTTGTTCAAAACTAACATTGTTACTAAATTTGCTACCATCACCACGACTAACAATGTTGTCGATAATGTCTTGGCTAACTCCACAAGCAGTAACTGTTGTCGCTACAATAGCGCCGGTTGCGACTACTGTTAGCATGGATAATAATATTTTTCGTATTTTCATAAGCGTGTTTCTAATTAAAATGGAGACATATTATATAATGTAATTGATTTATTAATAATTAAAATTATGTTAGCAATAAAAGTAAACAATTTATCAGCATCAATTGCCGAGAAAAAGATCTTGAATAAAGTGTCGTTTTCTGCTAAAAAAGGCGATGTAATTGCCGTGGTAGGGCCAAACGGTACGGGTAAATCAACTTTGTTAAAAAGCATCATGAACCATTTCAATGTGAAAATTACAAATGGTTCGATTAATTTTGCAGGTAAAAATTTAAAAGGATTATCAACAGATAAAATTGCCAAAATGGGTGTTTTTTATGCAACTCAAAACCCAACCGAACTTGAAGGAATTAAAACATTAGAATTTTTAAAAATTATTGTCAATGAATCATCAAAAGAAAAAGTTGGTTTTTATCAACTTTATTCAAAAATTAATGATTTGATAAAGCAACTAGATTTACCAGCAGAAATTTTAACTAGAAATGTTAATGTTGGCTTCTCTGGTGGACAAAAGAAAAAGAACGAAATATTGCAAGCACAATTATTCAATCCAAGTCTACTTTTGCTAGATGAAATTGACTCTGGTTTAGATATTGATGCTATCGAAATTATTAGTGATTTTATAAATAAAAACCGCAAAGATCGCATCACTATTGTGGTGTCGCATCACTTGGATTTTTTATACACTTTAAAACCAAATAAAGTCATTGTTTTAATTGATGGGTTTGTTACAAAAATTGGTGATATTTCTCTTGTGAAAACAATTGAAAAAAATGGTTATAAACAGTTCACCTCTAAGATTAAAAATAAACCAGATTTTGAGATTACGGATCCATATCTAGCATGTCATCGAAAATAACTAAATATAACAAAATAAAATCGGCGTTCAATTTGTCACTCAAAATTAATAAAAGTAATGGCAAATCACCAATTTTCTTTGTTGATACTGCTGAGAGTAATACTAATACGGATTTAAAGTTTCATATTGGAGTTGGTGCAAAAGTCATCATTTACATTTACACGCTAAATATGGGGTTTAACAAAAAAATCAATGTTAAGATTGATCACGAATCTGGAAGTACATCAAACACAATCATTAAAGCTTTAGCTTCTACAAATGGCCATACGCAAATCAATTTAGTTAGCACCGCTAATAAGAAAGTGGTTAATCTTGAAACTAATCAATCCATCGATGGTGTTGTTTTTGATGAATCTGCCACAATCAATGCAACACCATCGATGTTGATTGATACTAATGTCATTAAAGCTTCACACGCAGTCAACATCGGTAATATTAACCCCGAGCAGCTCTTCTACTTGATGGCTCGGGGAATTAACAAAACAAAGG
>JAITPK010000084.1 GCA_031289475.1 Mycoplasmataceae bacterium
ACGAATTAGTCAAAGCTGCAGGTCTTACAAAAAATGTCGTAATTATCGGTGTGGGTAACAAAATTGAAATTTGGGATGAAATCAAATATCAAAAATTTGTAAAACAAACCACACCGATGTACGAAACGATTGTTGAAAGATTGGATGAACAAAACAAACAATAACTTGCACATTCCTGTAATGTTGCAAGAAACCATTGAGGCATTAAACATAAATCCGCAAGGCATCTATGTAGACTGCACAGCTGGATTAGGTGGACATAGTTCCAAAATACTAGCACAGCTTAATTCCAATGGCAAATTGATTTGTATTGATCAAGATAAAACAGCAATTGATTACCTCCAAAAAATCTTTGGTAATGATTCAAGAGTGATTGTGATTCATGATAACTTCAGACATTTAAAATTAATTTTAAATACCTTGAAAATTGCTAAAGTTGATGGAATACTCGTTGATTTAGGTGTATCAAGCCCCATGTTCGATGATCCAACAAGAGGGTTTAGTTACCACTCAGAAGCTCGGTTAGATATGCGCATGGATCAAGATCAAAAATTGGACGCACACTTCATTGTGAATAAATACGATGCAAAACAATTGAATACGATTTTCAAACTTTATGGTGAGATTTACAATAGTAAAAAAGTCACTGATGCAATTTGCGAAGCGCGTAAATATAAAACAATTAACACTACAACAGAATTGGTGAACATTATTAAAGATGCCTTACCACCAATGAAGTTATATGAGAAGAAGCACCCCGCAAGAAATTATTTCCAAGCGATTCGAATTGCAGTCAACGATGAATTAAGTGCTTTACGCAAACTATTAACTGATGCTTTTGATTTACTAAAACTACACGGCAGAATTGTCGCCATCGCCTTTCACTCATTAGAAGATCGCATTGTTAAACAAACATTTAATAAGCATACTACCAGTCAAATTCCCAAAGAAGTTCCCATTATTAATGAAGTTATTAATTACAAATTAATTAACAAGAAACCGATCAATGCCACAGAGCAAGAAATAAATATTAACCGCCGTTCTCGATCGGCTAAATTAAGAATCATCGAAAAAATTAAGGAATAAATATGAGCAATACTATCAAAGTTAACAACAAAATTAAAGATGAACTAGAAAGAATCAAGGTTGATAAAACGCGTCGTATTGATTTATCAGATTTCGATGATTTAGAAACCACTAGTAACAAGAAAGAAAAATAATCATGTACAAATTAGAAAGAGTATATGCTACAGTTTCGTTTGAACGCAATAGGATAAACCTATTGGTAGTTGAACACGATAAAAACCATGAGACGCATTGTTTATACTATGGTAGTTGTCAACAAGAGTACTTGGGTAATAATCTTTCTTTTATTAATCACAACGAGCTTATTAATAAAACTCGTGAGCTTATCAATAGTGCTGATAAATCTCTAGGCATGAATATTAAACGTTATATTATTAATATTTCTTGCTTACCAATTAGAGCCGTACAAAAGCGTAGTCCTAATTTTCAGGTGTTCCAACACCTAACTTTAGATCACGCTAATAATCACATTGATAAAGTATTGGGTATGAACCGTGATACCGAAAATTACGCTTTGCGTGTTTTTCCTTCCGGTTGGTATTTAGATGGACAATTTACTAGCAAGTTCCCAGAAGGATCAATTGGCAAGGAACTTAGTTTTGATTATGTGAGCTTAGTGTCACCAAGAAAAATTATCGAGCAATTTGTAGATTTGCTTAACGAAGTATCAGTTAAACCATTGGCCATTACTTGTAACAGCTTGTGCTTGGGTGTTTTAGCAGAAGGCTCAGGCATCGATACATTAGTTATTGATATTAAAACAAATTCTACGATTGTTAATATCTATGATAAAAATGGTGAAATTAAAGCAATTTCTTCAGTGCCTAAAGGAGCGCAATGATTTTTACAAGAAGTTAAGCAAATGCTTGGTATTCCTCAAAATGTGGACATCTTGCCTTCTATTAGTGCATTAGATATTCTTCAAAATGTGAATGATGAAACTGTTTTATTACATACACATTCTCCAGAATTTCTTGCCATTCAACAAGCCACAACACAATCTTTATCTACTGTGTTAAAAATTGTCAGTCGCCGATTATTCAAAGATATTGAACTAACTATTAATGAATTAAAAGAAAAATTACATGCTAATTTTAATAAGGCATATCTTAATGTGACAAGCATATTGAACTCTTCGTTTCAGGAAGCATGTCCTGTGGCTCTTTCTAACGGAATGCCGATACAGTTGCTAACTAATACAGTGATTGGATTAGAAGATTATGCTGCTAACAATATGCTTGCTGCCATTTTTTATGTACATAACTTACAAACCGTTACTCAAGATACTCATATTTATAGTACTGACCCATATGTGTCTCAAAAAGCAGACAATTATCAATTTAAACAAAACATTTGAATTAAACTCGGCATCATCTCCACCAGGTGAGCAGCGAAAATAGGGGAATAACATGGCCAACATTCTAAAAGATATTACAAATCAATTAAAGGTAGATGAAAAGTCTGAACTTTTTGAACAGAAAATAGACGTTAACAAAAGAACTAATAGTTTATTCAATAATCTTGATGACATCGAAGATGGTCTCGGTCAATTCAATGTTAAAGTTTTTGGTGTTGGTGGTGCTGGTTGCAATGTAATTGAACACATGATTAAATCAAGAGTTTGACCAGAAAATGTTAGCTTGTATGCCTTAAATACAGATTTGAAAGCTTTACAACGCATTAAGGGATTAACTAACATTTGCTTACTTGGTAAGAAAACACTACGTGGTGCCGGTAGTGGCGGTGATCCTTCAATCGGTAAAATCTCTGTTGATGAAAACCGTAGTGATATTCGTGGTGTTCTTGAAGGTACAGACATTTTATTCATTGTGGCAGGTCTTGGTAAAGGCACCGGTAGTGGTGCTTCACCAGAAATTGCCAGAATTGCTAAAGAATTGGGCATTTTAACAGTAGCAATTGTAAACTTTCCATCTGTGAATGCTGAAGGACGTAGCGTTTATGAAAATGCTCTAAATAGTTTTGATGTCTTAAAAGCAGAAGTTAATTCTATCACTCGAATTAGCAATGATAAAATCATTAATAGTAATAAAGACATTTCATTTGTAAAAGCCTTTGAACAAGCCAACATCGCTGTAACTAATACAGTTAGTGATGTCGTAGACATGGTTGGTAGTGCATCCAATATGAATCTAGATTTTGCTGACATTCGTAATTTCTTCAAAAGCCATGCTACTTTCATGGCCGGGACTTTTAGTGTTGAAAATAATTACACCAAAGACACATTAAAAGAAGCCATTAAAAAAAGTACTAGGGATAGTTTCTCAGATGTAAATATCAAAACTGAGAATGTAAAAGTAATTCTTAATCTTAAAATTAACACGGACACTCCGGCAACAATTAATAACGACATTCGTAATGTTTTCAAAGAACTTACTAATACGAATGCTTTGTCTTTAGTTCCGGGTGTAGATCAAATTAACATTGAGGGTATTAAGGCGTCATACCTTATGTCAGCAAGTGATCAAGCTAACCAAATCGAAGAAGACTTAGTCTATGAAGATGAATCAATGGAAGTCTCTAAAGTTAACGATAACAATCAATCAGTAAACGATATGTTTAAGATTGACGAAGATTTAAACCTTGATGAATATAAGTCAAAACCTGTTAATGTTACCAACACTGGTGGGGTAAAACGTGAAACAGTTCATTTTGATACAGAAGAACTAATAATGGATGGGGATCGCTTTAACTCTCGGGATGCATCGAAATTAATTACTAAAGCAATTAATAGCGTGATGAAACCAGACATTGAACCAACGGACTTTACTAGAAAATATAGTTAAAAAAATACCGCCCATAAAGGCGATATTTTTTTTAAATAATTTATTTTTTAATTAATCCGATAAGTGAAGGTAAAACAAGTGCACAAGATAAGATTAGTGGTAATAGTCCTCCAACAAGACCATAAATTACTGAGAACAATAAACCGATATTACCAGTATTTCAATTACCCTCTGCGCCTACTAAGCCAAATATGGCAATAACTACGCCCAATAAAGAAGCGACCAATACAAAAATTGAAACAATGTCTTTTGGGGCTCTGATTATTCAAATGATGCTAGGAATTACTGGCAATAGAAATAATATACTAACCACAAGTACCAAAGATTTTGTATCATCGCTAAATGATAATACAGTGTTATTCAATAGTAGTATTAAGGACATTATAAAAATTAATCCATAAGTAACAATTGATGCTATTTTTGTTCATTTTCATACACCTTTATTTACCGATGTCTGGGTCTTTTTTTGTACACTCATATTATTTTCTCCGTTCGTGTAATGTGATTAAGATTATAATACAATTCGTGTATAACCATAATTTAATCGAGAAGCATTGGCAACGATATTGGCAAGAAAAAAAGGTCAATGTTTTTATTGACTCCAATAAGCCCAAATATTATGTCTTAGATATGTTTCCATATCCAAGCGGATCGGGCTTACATGTTGGCCATTTAAAGGGATATGTGCCAACGGATATCATCGCACGCTTCAAAAAACTTAACGGTTTTGATGTTTTACATCCAATTGGGTGAGATGCATTTGGACTACCGGCCGAACAATATGCCATTACTACCGGCAATCATCCAGAGGAGTTTACTAAAAAAAACATCACAATTTTTCGAGAACAACTACAAAAAATGGGGTTCTGCTATGACTATAACAAGGAAGTTAATACCACTGATCCACATTATTACAAGTGAACCCAATGAATTTTTAGCAAACTCTTTGAAGAGGGATTAGCAGAAATTAAAGACATTGAAGTCAATTGATGCGAAGAATTAGGAACTGTATTAGCTAACGAAGAAGTTTTAATAATTGACGGTAAGATGGTTTCTGAACGTGGGCAATTTCCAGTTATTAAGAAACCAATGCGCCAATGAGTTTTAAAGATTACAAAGTATGCCGACAAATTATTAGACGGGTTAAATGATGTTAATTGACCTGAGTCTTTAAAAAGCATTCAAAGAAATTGAATTGGTAAATCAATTGGCGCATTAGTGAAGTTTAAAACAACAACTAATGTTGAGTTTGAAGTATTTACTACAAGACCTGACACAATTTATGGCGTAACGTTTTTATGTGTTGCTCCAGAAAATACCATTATTAATAAATTAATTACCGCTGAACATAAAAAAGAAGTAACAAATTATATTGAATTGGCAAAATCCAAATCTGACTTAGTTCGAAAAGATCTTCAAAAAAATAAAACTGGTATATTCACAGGATCTTATGCAATTAATCCTATTAACAATGAGAAAATACCGGTTTATGTGGCTGACTATGTACTTAACTCATACGCAACCGGTATTGTTATGGGTGTTCCAGGACATGATCAACGTGATTATGAGTTTGCTCATAAATATAAATTACCGATTAAGTTCATTATTGAGACTAGTGATAAAACAAAAGCCAATGAGACAGACGGAAAACATGTTGAGTCAAAATTGATTAATGACAAAAATATCGAAGAATCTACACATGTTATTATTAAATATCTTGAAGAACACAAGCTCGGACACAAACATGTTAGTTACAAATTAAACGATTGAATATTTAGTCGTCAAAGATATTGAGGTGAACCATTCCCAATTATTTTTGATGATAAACAAAAACCACATCTAATCAAAGATTTACCAGTGGTACTTCCACAAACCAAACATATTAAACCAACCTACACAGGTGAATCACCACTTGCTAATTTACCCGAATGATTAAATGTGGAAATTTATGGTAAGCATTATCGTCGTGAGACAAACACGATGCCACAATGAGCGGGATCATGTTGGTACTACCTAGGTTATTTAGTAAAACAAACCAATGATAATTATTTACCACTTAATAGTTCTGAAGCCAAGGCGTTGTTTAAAAAATGGTTGCCAGTAGATTTATATGTTGGTGGGCAAGAACATGCTGTATTACATTTATTGTATGCGCGATTTTGACACCGTTTTCTATATGATATTGGTGTTGTGCCAACTAAAGAACCTTTTCAATTATTGATTAATCAGGGAATGATTCTTGGGCCAGATGGTGAAAAGATGTCAAAGTCTCGAGGTAATGTAATTAACCCTAGTGAATTAATTGTTAGTCATGGAGCTGATGCTTTAAGAATTCATTTAGCATTTATGGGCCCATTAACTGATTCATTACCATGATCGGATAGTGGTCTGAATGGTGTACATAAATGATTAGATCGTGTTTATCGTTTATTTAATGAAAACAATGTTGAATGAACTGATGAAAAAATTGATCCACAATTAGATACTGCTTTCCATAAGTTCATTAAACAAGTCACTCAAGATATAAATACATATGGGTTTAACACGGCTATATCGCAAATGATGATTTATATTAACGAGTGTTATGCACACAAAGTATTATCTAAACAACATATGCAAGATTTTCTAATTGTGTTGTCTTGTTTTGCACCACACCTTGCTGAAGAAATTTGACACGAAGTATTTAAACATAATTCATCTATTACTAAACAAGCATGGCCTAAATATATTGAAAGTAAAACAGTTGCTTCATCCATAACTTTACCAATTCAAGAAAACGGCAAGTTACGCGCAACGATAAATATCAAGAAAGACGCGAGCCAGACAGAAGCTGAAAAGTTAGCCTATGCTGAACCACAAGTTATAAAGTTTATGGATGGACGCAAACCAAAGAAAGTAATTTATGTTAAGAATCGTATTCTTAATTTCATTTTTTAGGTCATTATGCTATTCAAAGATTTAAATTTAGATAAATGAATTATTAATGCGCTTGCACATGCTCACATAAATGAATTAACTAAAATTCAAGAACAAGCACTCCCATATGCATTAAATAAAAAAAGTTTAATTATTACTTCACAAACCGGTACTGGAAAAACCTTATGTTATCTTTTGCCGCTTTTAAACACCTTAAATTTCAACGAACGCAAGGTTCAGGGTGTGATTCTCCTCCCGACTAAAGAATTAGCAAGGCAAGTGGCTAGCAAGGTGTCAGAATTCAAATCGTTTCAACCCGGATTGCGTTCATCGTTAATTATTGGCAACCAAGATATTCATCAACAAATTCAATCAATCAAAAGTAATCCACCACAAATTATTGTTGGCACCGTATCCCGTATATTAGAGTTAATTAAAATGCATGCGATTAATCGCGATATTAATGTGCTAGTGTTAGATGAAGCTGATATGTTAATTGACTTGGGATTTAATCGACAGGTCAATGAAATATTTGAATTCGTTAACTCTGATAGCCTACAAAAAATTGCTTGTAGCGCCACAACTCATTATTCATTAGCCAATCATTTAAAGAAATATCTTGGGAACACTAAAGTAATTACTGCTAGTCATTCTATTTGGTCGAATCAAGCAATTACACATAATCTAGTTTATAGTAATAACACACACGACGCATTTGGCACGCTATTAGGTTTAATTAATACCATCAATCCCTATTTTTGCATCATCTTTGCCAATACAAAAAATATTGCTAACGATTTATATGAAAAGTTATTAAATCGTAATTTAAATGTCGCTTTATTACATAAAGATTTATCCACACGTGAAAGAAAAAATGTTTATCGTGACATCAATGTTGGTCGTTATCAATATTTAGTGGCTACAGATTTAGCATCGCGTGGTTTAGATATTAATGGTGTCGATGTAATTATTTCTTATGGACTACCAGAAGACGATTTATGATACATGCACCGTATTGGAAGAACTGGTAGAGCTGGTGCCAGGGGGGTGGCTTATACAATCTATCAAGAAGGTATTGATGGTCAAATCACCCGGCTTGGTCGTAAACACATTCAGTGGAACTATTTATTTTTAAATAAAGATGGTACCCTTATTAATAAACCATTACAGTTACGTTATAAACCCAAGTTACGTTTTGATGATGAAACCAATAGACAAATCAAAATGATTATTGGACTTAATTCACAAAAAGTACGACCAGGCTATAAGAAGAAAATACGTAACAAAATTAATAAAATTAAACAAGCCAAGCGTCACGAATTTATTGAGAAAAAAATTAAACAACACTTGATTGCTAAGAATATTCGTGATTCCAAAGCAAAGAAGCATCGTTAATTATGAATAATGGATTTGTTAAAAACCAACGGGCACATGATCTTTATGTAAATAAATCAATGTTAAAAGCAATTTTGACTGTGGTAATGCCAAGCCTTGCCATGACACTAATGACTGGCATTTACCTTTTTGCAAGTCAAGCGATTATCGTTAGATTAGTACCAATTGCACACGGTGATGATGCTGCTAATTTTGCTCATTGGTTTAATCCTAATGGCCAATGAAACCACACACTTGAAGAAATCAAAGAACTATGTGGTAGTCAATATAACTTCATTAGTGTTAGTGATATTGTCAAAGGGTCAATGTCTATTTGTACCCCAATCGTCACAATTATTGGTACATCACCATTTTTTATTGCTGGTGGAGCAACGGTATTGTTTACCCAAGCTATGGGGCGAAGTAGTAAATACAAGGCTGAACAAGTATTTAAAACTTCGTTTTGGATGGTAATAATTTTATCGGTTGTAGAAATAATACTTTTGTTATCGACTAACGGTTATTTATTAAATGTTATGAGTCCGGTTGCCGGAGAAGCACCTGGAGTATTGGGCGAATATTTTCAAAAGGTTCACGATTTGCAAATTCAAATGGCACAACAATGAACATTAGTTTATTCTGCTGGTTTAATATTACCAATGGTTATTTTTTATTTCGGATCGCTCATTAAATCAGAGGGTAAATTTAGAATAGTAGTAATAACTAGTGTTTGTTGTAATCTTTTAAATATAGGTTTTATCTTTTTGTTTGTATTGGTTGCAAAAATTGACATGTATGGAGGATCGCTATCAAGCACAATTAGTTACACTGTTAACTTGGTGGTTATTTTAATTTATATTTGATTTTTAAACCGAAACCAAAATACATGGTTACGATTTGGAATATTATTTAAGAAAGGGTTAGCCAAATTCAAAGTGAATTTAATATGACCAATTATTTTAATTGGTTTGTCGGCTTTCTTAATTGATATAAGCTTTGCCGTAGCGAATGCTTTCTATATACCGATCTTAGCGAATACCGCCGTGTCCATTAATTTTGGTCATGCCAAAGGTAATGGGATGTATTTCCAAACAATCGAGGGTGCAACAATGCCGACGCTCAATTTAATATTTATTACCATTTATGGTATTGTTGATGGAGAACGATTAATTGTTGCTTACAACTATTCACTTGGTAATTGAAAGAGAATTAAAAAGGCTTATTGGTACACCATCATCATTGCATTTGCATATTCAGTGATTGCCATATTGTTGATTTGTCTTGCGCTCGGTCAACCTATTTTGGAACTATTTGATATTCAATTTGGTGATATGTTCAACGACGCCTATAAAGTATTATTGATTCAATCGTTAATGGTTGTCGTATTTTCATTTCAAGTGGCATCTATGTCTTTATTTATGGCAATTAGTGATATTGGTCGATCAAACATCTCAGCCATCTTTCAAGACATTATTACCTTCTTTCCAATATTAGGTCTAAGTTATGGATTAACAATGGCCACTGGTAATATTTGAATTTTAGTTAGTACATATGTAATTAATGCAATGGTTTCGACAACGCTAATGACAATTTATACAATTTGATGATTGAAACATCGCTTTGGTAAAATACCGATGAAAATTAATGTTAATGGTGTTAAGCATACAATGTGGGCCCCAACAACAGTACCACGACCATCATTTATTCAATACGCATTAGATTGAGAATAATTATTCAATTTGTAATTAGAAAGTTATAAAATTGTTTTTAAAAATAACGATGATTAAGATAAATCTTATATTGTTATTATAATTTCTTCATACAAAACAGCACAGGACATTATGAAGAGACTGAAATTACTAACAACCATATCATTAGGATTACTTGGGGGGGGGTCTATTAACTTCGATTCCATTTATTACCACAAGTTGTGGCGATAAATTAGCAAATCAAACTATTAGTGGCAACCAAACACTATCAGGTGGTCAACGAATTGCCGGCTCACAAGAATACAACACAACTGCCACTACTGTAGCAACTTGAACTATTGCAGCCACTGATGGTAGCCAACTACCAAACGGTATCAAAATGGAAAGTAATAAGCTTACATGAGACGATACTTTAAGTTATGGGCAGTATAGCATTACAATAAAGTGCAAAGCCTCAAATTATAATGATGCAACTTATCCAGTTACATTGAC
>JAITPK010000019.1 GCA_031289475.1 Mycoplasmataceae bacterium
TATTCAAACATACAAAATATATAAAGTAAAAACATAAGCGAACATGACGATAGAAAAGAACGTTCAGAAGTATCACCTATTTAAAAATTTACTAATTTTTGGCTGAATAAAAGGATATACGATCAAAAAAACGATAAGAACAATTAAAACAATTAGAACTGGGATTGACATTTGTATTGATATCTGACTAGGTAAAATTATACAAATTAGTGCCTTTTTTTTTTTTTTTTTTTGGCGAGCGGATTCAACTAATTGTTGAATGCAAAAATAAACAAGCGAGAAATATGAGAATTTATAATATGAAACGAAAAGAGAAAAATATGAAAAATAAAAGTAAAGAATTCATAGATATTTTAAAAACAAGACATAGTAATTACACAATTATTAATGAATCAACGTTGAACGATAAGAAAATGATTCATTTTATAGGTGAGTGCATTAAATATAACCCATCTGCTTTTAATATTCAATCAACTAGAGTGGTTTTATTATTGCATGAACAAAGTAAACAAATGTGAGAATATGTATTAGAAAATTTGTCTCAACCAATTCCAAACATTGTTTTAATGGAATTAAAAAGTTGTGTGGGTGCTTATGCTACATTATTGTTCTATGATGATGAGAGTGTAACTATTAATGGAGCAAACCAATATAAAATGAAAGAAGAAAATTTTATTTCTTGATCACTTCAAGCAAATGCAATGCTCCAACATTCATTATGGGTTGGATTATCTTATTTGGGTTATGCAGTTAATATTCAACATTACAATACATTGATCGATCCTGAAGCTAAAGAGAAGTATGACATTCCATCCCATTGGAAATTAATAGGGCAAATGTCGTTTGGTAAGTTTACTAAGAATGCTAACAAGCATGATCATTTACCGATAGATCAACAACTAACAATAGAACACTAAGACTGCATATTCAAAATACTATTTATAATAGGGATATGGTTTATTTAATAGGACAAGGTAACGACACTCACGAATTAACTGATATGCGTGGTGCAACAATAGTATTGGGTGGTTACAAACTTAAAACCAATTGTCGTGTTATTTCACATTCTGATGGTGATATTGTATTACACGCTATTGCAAACGCTATTCTAGGAGCACTCCAATTAGGGGATATTGGTTTGTATTTTAAAGACACTGACTATAAAACTAAAAACATGGATTCTGTCAAGATTGTGAAATTTGCATTGGATAAGTTAAAAAAATCTAAATTCAAACTAGTGAATGTGGATTTAACCATTACTTGTGAAAACATTATTTTTGGCAAATATAAAAAATTTATTCAGGAATCAATTTGTAAAATTTTAGGTATTAAGTTAGTGAATGTAAAAGCCACTAGATTTGAACACCCATCAAATTTAATTAAATGTGACGCAGCTTTGTTAATTAATAAATAAACATCCACCATTTTCAAACATTAGAAGCATCAATAAAATGTAGATTTGCTAATATAATATACGCCCTAAACAAATATGAAAATACATAAAGATGTTGAAAAAATATTAATCACAAGACAAGCCATTCAAAAAGCTGCCAAAACAATCGCAAACGATATTAACAAGAAATATCAAAATAAAAGACCGATTGTTCTAGGCATTTTAAAAGGTTGTATTCCTTTTTTTAATGAGATATTTCTAAACTTAACTTGCGACCCAACTATGGATTTTATGATTGTATCTAGCTACACAGGGACACGCTCTTCCAACATTAAAATTGTGGCAGACCTAAGACAAAACATTGAAGGAAGACATATTATCATTATTGAAGACATTATTGATACTGGTAGAACATTATCTAAATTGCTAAGTATTCTCAACACCAGGAAACCTGCTTCTATCAAAATTGCCTGCATGATTGATAAACCATCTGCACGAATAAAAAGTGTTAAAGTGGATTATTCTGGTTTTAAAATACCTAATGATTTTGTGATAGGTTTTGGTTTAGACTACAACGAAAGGTATCGCGGTTTACCTTATGTTGGTGTCTTAAAAAAGAGTATATATGCTAAAATGGATAAGTAATGAAATCACCTAAGAGAATTAATTATTTTGCTAACGAAGTAAAAGAAGACAATACACAACCTCAAAACACCGATACAAAACGTCAGAAAAAAGGCGATGTCGTTGATGGTGAAGCTAAAGCTAAAACACGAAATACCATTATTAAATGGGTTATTCTAGTTTTAGTGTTAGCTGGCATCGGCGTTTTAATTTATTTCAGTTGTTTTGCAGGCAATGCGAAGAAGATTAGCCCCACCAATGTAACATCCAATTCAGCAACCGAAATGGATGTACAAGCAACTGAGTCTGGTAAACCATTTATAGTAGCGAACATCCAAGGTGAAGGACCAAATAGCGATCAAATGTGAGCCAACCCCTATATTTCCAATATTGGTGGTGCAGGAATATATATGCTTTACATAAAAAGTAATCAAGGCGAAAACCAAGGCACATTTGCTTTTCAAGTTACTGTAGTTTATGATGACGCTACTGCCGATGCAACATATAAGATAAATAATCAATCATTTAATTCTGAAAGCGCAGATGCAAATGGCAGAATATTTACATGGTTGCAATATACATTCTCTAATAACATGTCAATAGCTCAAGAAAATCCATGGTTATCATTCTTCATGAACTTGATCCCTACATTATTGTTATTAGGTGTAATGGTATGAATTATGAATCGTACTATGCGAATGCAAGGTGGTGGACAAGGTGATGAGGGGTCAATCTTTGGTATGGGCAAATCCCAAGCCAAACTTGCTCAATCAAATGTTAAATTTAGTGACGTTGCTGGTATTGAAGAAGAAAAGGCTGAATTAATTGAGATTGTAGACTATTTAAAGAGTCCTGATAAATATGCAGCAATGGGGGCAAGAACACCGCGTGGAGTTATTTTATATGGCCCTCCAGGTACTGGTAAAACTTTACTAGCTAAAGCTGTAGCGGGCGAAGCACAAGTACCGTTCTTCCAAGTTTCTGGTTCGGCATTTGAAGATATGCTAGTCGGTGTTGGTGCTAAGCGTGTTCGTGATTTATTCACCAAAGCAAAGAAGGCTGCTCCTTCTATTATCTTCATTGATGAATTAGATTCAGTTGCTTCTAAGCGTGGTAAATTTGATATGGCCGGTGGTGGTAGTGGTCTTGCTGACCAAACCATTAACCAATTACTTGCAGAGATGGATGGGTTTAATACAAAGACTGGTGTTGTAGTTATGGCCGCAACCAATAGATTAGACGTATTAGATGATGCAATTCTACGTCCAGGACGTTTCGACAGACACATTCAAGTTAACTTACCAGACATTCGAGAACGTGAAGCAATTTTAAGGATTCATGCTCGTAATAAAAACTTATCAGCTAAAGTTCATTTAGAAGACATTGCAAGACGAACTCCAGGTTTTTCTGGTGCTCAGCTTGAAAACGTATTGAATGAAGCAACATTACTAACAGTAAGATTTGGCAAAACTGCAATTGGTATGGAAGAAATGGATGAGGCTATAGATCGTGTTATTGCAGGTCCCGCAAAGAAAACTCGTGTGATTACTGAATCTGAAAAGAAACAGATTGCTTATCATGAAGCAGGCCATGCATTAGTGGGATTACACACTCCAGGCGCTGATGTTGTAGAAAAAATTACTATCATTCCTCGTGGACAGGCCGCAGGTTATACATTATCTACTCCTGAGAAACAAGAAATTACTATACAAAAGAAATCTGATTTATTATCTATCGTTAGTGCAATCCTTGGCGGTCGTGCATCTGAAGAAGTTATCTATGGTAAATCTGAAATTTCAACGGGTGCAGCTAATGACTTATTTAAAGTGACTAACATTGTACGCTCAATGGTTACACAACTAGGTATGACCGATCTTGGTATGACTCAATATGTTCCAAGCGAAGGACAAATCAATCCATATGCTGCTAAGATGTATTCAGAGAATACAGCACAAAAGATTGACGCGGAAATTAATAGTATGATTGATGCGCAATACAGACGTGCTAAAACAATCATTGAGAAGAATCGTAAAGAACTTGATCTAATTGTGGAAGCTTTGATTTTGTTAGAAACTATTGTGAAAAATCAAATTGATTACATTCATAAAAATTTAAAATTACCAAAAGAAGCAATTGATAAAAAAGCACAAAATGAAAAATTGGCAATTGAAAAACACGAACAAAAATTAGCGGACAAAGCAGAAAAAACAGACAGTAAGAAAAAAGAAGAGAAGAAATAATCTTCTTTTTTGTTTTTATGGATAGCACTGTAAATATTAGTAACCAAGATCAACAATTGAAGCCTAAGAAAAAATGGTGACAATATATTTACATTATTTATGATTGAACAATATTTGAACAAGTTTTATTTTTAATCAATTTTGTTTTAGCCATTAGTTTTTTTATTTATGGTTTTTTCAATTTGGACTCAATTTATGAAAGTGACAGTACCAAGGCTTATATTATCAATTGTGTGTCTTTAGTAGCGAACATTACCAATATATTTTCTATCATCCTGGGAGCGAAGAAAAAGATTTCCACATTTTTATGAGGTGTGATTGCTTGCACTACATTGGGGGTCACGGCTTTCATTCAACAAGCCACTGGATCATGAATTTTATATTGAGTAGTGCAAATACCATTACAGATTGTGGGAATATTTAATTGAAGAAAAAATTCTGCTAACAAAATTGATATCACACCCAAGAGTATGAGATGATGAATGCTTCTATTATTAGGAATAGGAGTCACATTATTCGTTGGTTTGTTCGCTTGGTTAGATTCAGTGCCACAATTTCAAAAGATGTGATATCCAGATGACTATGTAGATCGCCACAATTGAGCTATATATATAGCTGATGCTGGCATTCTGGTGTTAGGTGTAGTTGCTATGACAATGATGACATTGCGTTACCGAGAGCAATGAATACTATGATTATTGCTTGATGTGTGTTGCATAGTTCTATGAGCTATTAATTTTAATATTCAATTATTAATAATGTCAATTGCTGCTTTAATCAATGCAATATATGGTTTAATTGTTTGATATTTACAAGGTCGCAAGAAAAATGTCCAAACATAATATCAATGTGCATAAACCATGATATAAAATAGTCATTTTCTTTTGAGAATGAAATATTTTTGAAAGGGTTTTGTTAGGATTAAATTTTTCAGTTACATTAGCTTTATTAATTTACTTATGTGTCACTGGTTCGCCAAAAGATTGAACGATATGAGTTTCATTTGCAGGCAATTTTGTAAACATTGTGAGTGTAATTCTTGCCACTAAAAAAAGAGTTTCGTGTTTTGCGTGAGGTATTATAGCGGTAGCATTATTTGGTGCCATTGCATGAAATAGTCATGCATTCGGCAACATGATCCTATATTGAGGGTTCTATATTCCGGCGCAAATTGTGGCGTGAATTCTTTGATATAAAAGTTCTGATAATAAGATTGAAATTAAACCACGCGGTATGAAGTGATGATACATTTTAATTGCCGTAGTGGTTACTACCGGTTTGATAGTAGGGTTCACATTCATAGAACATATAGACAAATTCCAAGCATGGTGGTTTGGTCAAGATAAACAATATGCATTCTTTCACTCAGCGCTAGATGCTTCCATCTTAATGATGTCATTGACGATGACAATATTTGCTTGGTTAAGATTTAGAGAACGCTGAGTGTTGTCTATTATTATTGATCTTGTGCAAACAGCATTTTGAATTATTTTGGCTATAGGAGTAGAGAGAGATGCTGAACCCACAGCTTGGATTATGATGGTCTCTTCACTGTCCATGTTAACAGCGGCAATATATGGTGTTATTAATTGGAGAAAATAACAACATTAGATTAAAATTAATAAAAGGTATTTATGGAAAACAAAATAATAATCATTTATCAATCAGGTAAAACTGGTAATACAAAATTGATTGCAGAAGCAATCGCTAATGAATTGAAATGTACAACAATGGATGTTAAAACCAATCCCACTGTTAATTTGGAACAATACAATCTTGTTGGGTTTGGTAGTGGCATTTATGCTGGATCATTCGGTAGGGTTTTAAAGAAATGAATTAAAAATATTAAGTGATCTAATCCAGACACATGCAAACCAGATGCTTTTATTTTTTCAACACAAGGTGCGAAAAATGCATCGAGACCACAAACTAAATTTAATGCTTTCTTATCTAAGAAAGCTGGTATTGTTACAATTTCTGGCTGAGCATGTCAAGCCGGATCTGCAAAGTCACCAGAAGCATTAACTAATTTAAAAGAATGAATTAATGCAAAGATTAAAGTAACACCTAAGGCTTAATTAATCTAAGTGGTATTTATTTAACTCACTATAGAATTGTTTCACATCTTTAGAAACAATGATTTGACTTTTATGAAAATTAATGACTTTTAAGTTTTCAAGTTTGCGAACTCTAGATAAGGCGACATACAACTGACCACAAGCAAAAATATTTTTACAATCTACAATTGCTGCATCTAAAGTCATGCCTTGACTTTTGTGAATTGTTAAAGCATATGCAGGCAATAAAGGTACTTGTTTGAATTTGGCTTTTGGTCTGCCATCAAAACCCATACGTGCCCAAGTATAGCGGCGAAGTTTTAATGCATCGTTTTGTCCTTCAAATTTTACTGAAACAATATAGTTCTTTTCGTCACATGACGTCACATAACCGACAGAACCGTTCATATAGCGCCCTTTTTTATCATTACTGATAGCAATAACCCTAGTGCCAATTTTTAATTGGAGTATAGGCTTAGCAATACAGTCACGAACAATGGCTTCCTTATCATGTTTGTATTTATGATTACGCTTCCCTCTAATTTCCGCTTCAAATGTATACATCGGTCCTGGTATTTGATTTAAACGTTGAATATTAAAGTTATCACATTGTTCATTAGTAGAAAAGAAGACAGTAGTATCTTTAGGCAACTTACGGTCTACGCATTTATCTAAGATGGATGCCGTCTTAGGATTTCACTTTCCTGTTCTTATATCATTAAGAAATTTCACAAAGTTCTTGTCCTCTTGACGGTATACATCTTGTAAATGAATGGTACGAATTTTAGCGGCTTTTCAAGATGGAGAATTGAATAGTCATTGATTTTGTTTTTTCTCTCAACTCTTCACAACAGGGGGGATTTGATAGAAATCACCAGTAAAAATCATTACTTTACCGCCAAACGGCTTATCACATTTAGTAGCTTGTTTTAAAATTTCATTGATCAATTCAAAAGTGTCGGCACGGAGCATTGATACTTCGTCAATGATGATGTAATCAACCTTAGTCATTCTTTGGGTGATGCCTCTAAAAAGAAAAGAAGATTTCATAAAGCCAATATAGCCCATATCACTACGGTTTTGTAATCCCATCAGCTTGTGAATAGTGATGCCGCCCAAATTCAAAGCATTAATACCGGTTGTCGATGTTAAAACAATTTTATCGCCCTGCACCTTTAAAGAATTGTAGATAGCAGTCAATAAATGTGTTTTGCCAACACCGGCAGGCCCAGTGATAAATAAAGACTGTTTACGTTTGGTAATATCGTCTAGTAATTTTAGAAATTCATGGTTTTGCATACAAATTGGTTCTATTCTTTTATAAATTAGTCGACTGGTTCAAAATAAATCGGGATTCCGAAGGCTTGTAACATAAATGTTATAGCTACAATAGCCACGATGACTGTGACCATCATCGCAATTAACATCCGATTTTTATAAAGTCATTTGGTGAATCAATTTTTAGATTCAGCTACATTTGGGTCAGCTTTATTTCGCATACATCATGATAGTCAATATCCACATGCAACAGCACCAACTATACATATGCATCCCACCACTAAAAAAACTATTGATGTGGCACTACCATCAAATCCTGCTTGGAGAGATTGTTTTAACATATCAATAGTTTTAGGCTTATATTAGTTTATTGTCGTGCATTACTTTTTCAATGGCAACAATGGCTTCAGCTTCGTCTAAACCTCTTGTTTGGACTTCTACTTTATTATTAGACTTTACACCTAAAGCCATTAAATTAATCAATGATTTAGCATTGGCTTCTTTACCATCTAAGATGATTTTAATATCAGATTTATATTTTGTGGCTTCGCCAGTAATTTTGCTTGCTGGTCTTGCGTGCAAACCAATTGGATCAATTATTTTAACTTGAATAGATTTCATTTCATTTCCTCACTATCAATAGTTTTATTAATATATCAAATTAACTTTAATTTAAAGCAATTATTATGGGAGCTTAATTAAATTTAGTCTATAGATAGCTAAGTAGATAACTAAATTGCATACAGAAGCAATGAACACGGTTGTTGAAGTATCACTTAGAAAGTGATAGCCTGGTTGGACCCTGGCAAACATTGTCACTGCAATAATGATTACAATAAAACAAATTGGACAAATTTGTGCTCATAATTTTCTTTGGAATATTATGGTAGGTAATAGCACTATGGGTATTAAAGTGGTAGCCCAATTGACATGACCGCTAGGGAAAGAAGCATAATTGAAACCAGAACCTTGCGATTGATTTCATATCAGGGAATATCATGGTTTGAATAACGATTCATCACCTTTACCACCATTTGGGTCCATGATTCATAAATATCTTTCTCGCACAATGTTTTGTTTTAATAGGAAAACTATCAATCATTGGATGGCGAGGACAACAAAAACTAATATTGCTCATTTGTACCAAGTGTGCTTATTAGCATCTTTTATTTTGAAGTGGATGATCAAACTTGTAATAGTCATTACAATAGTACTTACACCAATAGCAAAAAGTACATTTCAAGAGAGTGCTCAACTTTGCAAAGGAGTATTCACAAACGAATATGAAAGTTCTCTTATAAAACCATCGTATGCACAAAATGAAACAGCACCACCCATTAGTAAATAAGCGATGATTAAATAAATAATTCTGGTATGTAGCGACTTAAATTTATGAGGTTGTGTTAGAACTAATAATGGGCCAACAAACATTAAAAGCAATGCGCATAAGAGTCCAGGGATGAAACTAAAATAGTTACCAAATGTATGGTTTCGTCAATCTTCTTGGCTTGCGCCAGCCAAAAAACTGCTAATTTTTAAATCAAGAAATGCACCAATAAGTAAACAAGTAATAGCAAATAACAAAAAACCAAGAAAAATAAAAAGCGGATTAATAATTTTAGTTTTCTTAACCGCTGTTTGAGTTTCCATGGTGGTATTATCTTACTCTAAATTGTTTTCTTGATAATCTTTGAGCGAAGAAACTTCCGAGTCTAATTGGTGTTTGGATTCTTCAGTAGAATTAATATTTTTTTCCACTTCCTCTAATAGTGGTTGGTTGTTATTTTCAATGCGTTTGATGCCTTTTAATACTTGTGTATTAGTATGAGTGAGAGCTTTTGCTTTATTAATTAGAGTTAAAAGAGTTTTGATGTAATCATTTCATCCGTCCGCTGATTTTTGGAAATCCACAAACACTTTTGTTAATTGTTTTTTTAGTGCCTCAACATTCTTAGACATATTTTTATCTTTTTCGTTGGCTACAAACAATTTTAATAGCACTGTAATGGTAGTTGGAGAAGCTAAGAAGACATGATATTCGTTAGCTTCCATGATGATTTTATTGCCAAATCAACTAATGATATCGTTGAAGATACCTTCGGAAGGGATGAAAATAATAACATTTTCAATATTATCTTTAGGAGAAACATATTTTTCTACTTCTTTAAACTTGTTTACAATATCTTTTTTAAATAGTTGCCTAAGTTTATCTTTTTCAACATCTAATTTATTTTCATTAATTTTTTTATAGTTGTCTAGAGGAAACTTTACATCAATTGGTATGTAGTGTCCACCCATATTCAACATAAAATCTACAATGCCACCATCACTAAATCGGTGCTGAGTACTGACATATGTGTTGTTGATGCCAAAAATGTCGTCCAATAAAGTTTTAAGTTGGAATTCCCCAAAATTACCACGATTTTTAGAATTAGTATAAATATCAGCAATACCTTTTAATTCTGCAGAAATTGATGGGATACTTTTAGTAGTAATTTGTAAGGTATCTAAATTAGCTTTTATTTCAGTATTAAAACGATTTAAATCCTTTTGGAACTTATCCATGGTTTCGATTTTTTCAGATAATGTTGCTAATTTTTCAATAGAACCTTTGCCGTTATCACCAATACTTTTATTTAAATCAACATAAGTTTTCTGCATTAAGTCAATTTGTGATTGCAATTTGGCATTTTGAATACCAATTTCTTCTAGTTTTTTGCTCATATCAGGTGATGAGTTGGCCATTTTGCCATTTTTTTTAATAAATAAGATTAATAATACTAATAATCCCACTGCAAGAACAATTACCAAGACTAATAATATAATTTCAACTGGTTCCATTTGGTTAAACTCCGTAATAAAGATGATGTGATTTCACTACTTATTATAGGTATTAATATATATAATCATTTTCTAATTATTATGTGAAATCTCATTAAGAGTGTATTTCGTTCCTTAAAGAATAATAAGGTTTCTGTAATTGGGTTGACTTTCCTTGTGTTTCTATCCATGGGAGTTTTTACTGTCTTAAATTCTACGGCTTCCAACATCAAAAATGAGTATAACCAAATCTCCACAACCGGTAATTTACACGATTTCACTGTGTCTGAAAACTATGATATCGGTAATATTAAATGAACTTATAACGAAACCAACAATTATGGTGGATATTCAAACAACGCTACAGGTACTCCAGATATTCCCTGACCTCAACAAAGCGGAGTTGCAAATACTTATACAAGAATTTATGAAATGACTTTAGATATTCAAGCAACTGATACAACTTTAATCGGTGTTTTTTATAACAACCACGGCACAGTAGGTCATGAAAGCGATCCGTACTACTCATTACTGAATCCCATTTATACCTTAACTGATTGTGAAGGACCATTAGAATATTTATCCCATACGAGTGGACAACCGCGACACACAACTTACTCTCGTAACGATGTTTTTGAAGAGATCGCAGCATCTGGTGATACACCAAAATTACAAAAACTAGAATCTGCCGATGCACAGACAATTTTAAATGTAGCGACTCAAACAGACACACCAATTCAACAATATTTAAATAGTGACTTGCATGATGATGTAACATATCGTGACTTTAAATCAATAGATATTTCTAATTCACCAGATGGGCATTTATATAAGGTGGTGCAATCTAATCCAGAGGATCAGATAGATAAAGTCTATTCATTAGACGAGAATAAACTTAATAACTTTAGTACCACAAATTTTAATCCATTACAAGACATCTCATGAACTGCAAATAACTGAAAATTTTATGATGATTTATTTGGATCAGGGAAAGAATTTGTTGATATTCCAGATTTTTTTGCTCATTATTCATTACCTGATCCGTATCCAAGCGCGCCATTAGCCCAAGAAAAGGTACATGCTTATTTTTTGTTAATTAAACATGGGAATACAAGTGGAATATTAGATAAAAAATTATTAACGACACCGGAAGACACCACCATCTCGCCAGGATATATTAATATATTAAGTGACCCAAACGAGAGTTCTAACTGGGCAAGCGCATATGCATCATATATGAGTGATTACGCCAACCATTGTGCTCTAGTAAGCCATGGGTATAAGTATTCTATTAATTGAACAGTAGAAGCGGGTTCGGCATGGTCAATGGAAGATTGAACCGCACAATTTGTTGTTAGTGCCCCTGAATTTTTGGATAAAAACGGAATTACACCATGGAATCTTGAAAAAGATGGTACGAATTTATCACAAACTGAATTCATTAGTACTATGAATGCGTTAAATGATGAAGAACGCAATAATTGGATTAATAAACTAGCCATTGATAATCCACAACACTCACTACATTTAGGTGGTAATGATGGAATGCCTTTCATAGTAATAGGTAGTGGTATTACGGCGGATTTTATTTATCCAATATTAAACATTCAACATGCGACTCCTAACCCTAATAATGAATGTATTATTTTTGGAAATACTAATGCTTATAATCGTGCTTTTGACTCTTACAGAGGCAACCCAACTGAAAATTATTTAGTTGGTAAATTTGCTTCAGGTGTTGACAAGAAAAATATTTTGCTTCAAATTAATAATAAAGCTACCGAAGTCATGAATTGACCAAAAGGTATTCAGGCTGCTTATTTTGCTGATGACACCACTGATTTTCTAAATGCTAGTGCCTTTAGAATTGCATATATTCCTAGCTTAGTTGATAGAGTTCAGTTTATCTCAATGTTATTAACTAGCTTTATCACATTGCTCGGATTATTCATTTGTGGTATTGTGATTAGACGATATGTAAGTAACAATCGTACACAAATTGGTGTAATGCGAGCCAACGGTATTAAAAAAAGTTCCATTGCATTCTCTTTAACACCGTTTGCGTTATTACCAGCAATCATTGGCGGGATAGGTGGTTATGTCGTGGGATTGTTATTGCAAGCACCAACATTAGGCTTATTTAGCAATTATTGAATGTTGCCAACAACTTTTGCATCGTTTAGTGTTCTACCATTCTTAATATCATTGCTTCTACCATTTGTAATTTTTATGTTAGTAGCGATAGTGTCTACATTAATAGTGCTACGCGAAAAAACAGTTGATTTGATGAAACAAGGCAGTGAATACAAAACGAATGCAATTGCTAGAAATATTAAAAGACCGTTTGTGGGGTTTGGTATATTGACTAAATTTAGAGTTTCATTAGCATTTAATTCCATTTGGAAACTAATTGTTTTAGCGGTGATGTCGGCTGTAGCCATGTCTACATTGGTATTTGCAGTCACAATTGTAGGTAAATTTGATTATGTGAAAGACAAAACATTTGCGAGTCGTAATTATAGTTATGCTGTTGATTTAACATCACCGACTAATCAGGGCGGACAATATGTTCCTGTTGATGCTGCCCAATATGGTGAGTCAGGTTTTATTGGAACGACAGATGGATTCAATTGATTACCTAATAATTATTTTGATAAATATTTTGCATCTGATAGTAGCGGTACATCACCACCATTTGTAGACAGCACATATGCTGATATTTTTGGACTAGCGACAGATGATAGTGAATATGAATATTATGGGATACCCAAAATATATCATTACGATACGTACGCTTTGTATGATCTTCTACATGCATTATCAATGTCGTTTGGCGCTCTTGAACGAAGTATGTCAATAGCTCCTACTGATGATGCACTAGGGAAAGTATACGGGACAGCTTTTTATCCGATGTTGAGTGATCAAATAGGGGAAAACAAAGATATATTGTTTATGAAGAATTTATCAATGACAAAATCGGTGATGAATTTTACAGTCGGAATTCCTGGATTTATGGCAAGCAATCCTTGACTAATTGCTTCTTCACTAATGCCAGAAAATGATAAAAATCTTTGTGATGGTAGGACACTACAACTAGTTCAACAAATAGGAGAAGCTGTTCTCTGAAATGATTCAGTGCAGAACCCATACGGTTATCCAAACGAATGAAGTGAATGAACATATGGTGACGATCCTAGTGTTAGTGCTTCAACTTTCTTTGATATAGATGACACTGATAAAAGTAAACAAACTAGAGTCGATCCCGACTGTCAATATAACTATTCACTCAATTCAACAAATTGTGTTGATTGGTTAGTTGGTGAAGTTTTGACACCGGCATTTATATCGTTTATTAATGCTGCATATAATTCTTTTCACATGTTTAATAAAGATTCGATGCTAACCAATAACGATTATTCTGTTTCATATAGTAAAGTGCCTTTAAATAACGATGATGAAACTTATACATATTTATCAGCAACCGGTACAAGTCAAAATAAATCCTACCCTTCCAATTTAGTAGCACCATCAGGAACTCGTATCGTTGGTGTAAAACCAAACACCACATATGTCAATTTAGTAAATGGTGACGGTAAGAATTTATTAGAAGGTGGTGCAGATTTATTGGCAAATAATAAAATTACTTTTGACGATCAAAGTACTTACCCAATTATTGCGAATGAATATGCTGCTCATAAATATAGCCTGAAGATTGGTAGCAAAATTTCTTTCCATATTGATAACAAAGCAAATTTAACACAGAACATTATTAGCGATGAAAATTATTCTCCTGAAAAAGATGATGATACTTTAGTTACTTTTAATGTTGTGGGAATAAACACTACTTACGAGGGGGAAGAATATTTTACCAATCAACAGTTGGCAAATGCATTATTAGGATTAAGAAGCAGTTTGCCAAACACTATATCTACAATTCATAACTATTATTACGATAGTAGACAAATTAACGATATATCTGGCGATGGTGCAGACGAGCCACCAGGTTGAAACGATAGAACCAAAGATTATCTATATGATTTTAATAACATGAGCCCTAGTGTTGCTCAAACGACTAATAACGGATTAACACTATGGAATCCGGCTTATAACTATATTACTGGTTCAGGAACGCACACAGTTCCTGAGACAGATGGGCATATTACTCCTTTTGGATTTAATGGTGTGTTCACACACAAAGAAAATGGTAGCGCTATTTTAAATGGAGGAATGTTCTTGTATTCTAAATCCGGGATTTATCCTGGTAATGATGATTTGGATTCAGATGCTGTTAAAAGTATTTTAGAGATTGGACCAAATTTAGAAGTTGCCAACATTATTGCAGGATTTTATGATCCACTCAACCCTAGTAAAAGTACACAACTAGGTATTGAAATCAACACACTATACGAAAAATGAATTGAAAATAATTTTTCAACTGTAGGAGCAGATCACGCAGCGCTAGTAGGAAAAATTGATGAGTTCATTACTCAACTTACGAAAATTTATGGTCAAACTAGTGTAAATGCATTAGTTAGTGGAGCAATTGGTAAAGACTCCACAGAAGTTATTTTCAACAATTTATCTATGACTGTTGAACAAATAGAAGATGTAACATTAGCAGTTATTTCACTAATGGTGTCCATCATTGTAATATTAATAACTATTATGTTGATGAATGATGCTAAAAAATTGGCTGCCATACTAAAGGCATTAGGATATACTGATCGTGAAAATGCGACATCTTTCTTGTCTATTTACGCACCGGTGATTATCTTAGGATTATTGTTAGCGATACCATTAAGCTTTGGAGTAGTGTTGGCATTCCAAGCAGCAATTTTCAGTGGCACCAATATACTATTGGCTGCTAATATTCAATGGTGAGCGTTTGCTATCGGTGTGGGTGCAGTCGGCGCTGTTTTAGGGATAAGTGCTATCGGTGGTTACAGTTCACTCAAAAAAGATCGATTGGTAGACGCAATTAAGGAATAATATGACAGAAGCTAGAAAAATTTATATTGCTAAAATGCAAGTTAAGCTCAATACTTATAACAAAACAATTGAAAATAACAATAGGCAAATTGCGATTATTCAAAATCGTTTAAGTACATATATTCCAGAAAACCGTTCACGATTTCGTCAATCGATTAAATTTACTAAATCGTTAATTAAGTTTGTAACTATGAATATTGAATTATTGGCAAAAACTACTACTTATCTTTTTGCCATCAAACGTGCACAACTGTCTTCATCTAAAAATATAAATGTTTTAACATCAGCGCAATTGTTTCAATACATTGAATATATTGAAGAAACTAATAAAAATGAATTATTTCCTAATATTCCTAATGCAGTGAATCGAATAAAAATAGCGACACGTCATTTGTATTTGCTGATGTTAAAGAGAACATATTTGGTCAATGTTGCATTACCAAATGCTAGAGGACCAAAGCGTTCATATACTAAACTAAGAATTAAACAAATTAATAAGAACATTGAATATTACAATGCTCGTATCAAAGATCTCAAAGCATCATTTGCAAGCAAATATATTGCTAAGATGATTTCCAAATTAGAAAAATCAGCAAGAGGATTGAAAACCAAGCATTCTGATGAGAATAAGTATTTAATTAATCTAGAAAATGTAGTGAAATACTATAACAATGGAACACTGGCTGTTAAAGTATTAAGTAATGTTAATCTAAAAATTAAAGCAGGAGAATTTGTAGTAATTCTTGGACCATCTGGCAGTGGTAAAACAACATTGTTAAATATTATTTCGGGAATGGATACTGCCACTTATGGTCAAACAATAGTCGCAAGTCATAATTTGATTAAATACAATTCAACACAATTAACACAATTTCGTAGAGACAATGTTGGTTATATATTCCAACAATATGGTTTATTACCAAATTTGACAGTACTTGAAAATGTGGAAATTGGTAGTAACTTACAAAAAGATGAGAAAAAACGTATCGATATTAATGAACTGTTAAAAAACATTGGTATTTATGAGCAACGTAATAAATTTCCACGTGAATTATCTGGGGGGCAACAACAACGTGTGTCGATTGCACGTTCAATGGCCAAAAATCCAAGATTAATATTTGGTGATGAACCTACAGGTGCGATCGACACCGAAATGTCTAAACAAATCATGCAATTATTTGTGGATATTAACAAGCGCTATAAAACCACTGTAATTATTGTGACTCATAATCCTATTATTGCTGATCTTGCGACAATGGTAGTTAGGGTGGCAAACGGTCGCATTGATCGTATTCTTAAAAATAATAAACCTAAATCTGTCAGCCAAATTAATTGAGGAAAAATTTAAACTATTTTTGTAAAAATGTTTGTTTCTTTTTTGCTGCTTTAGTGAAACTTACTAAGTAAATAATGAAACCACTTACACCAATAATTGCTGGTAGATAAGATGTAAATGTACGTCAAACAAAGATACCGTTATCAATTCCAGTTGTCCAACTTTTTACATCTGCATCTTTGCTATGTTGGTAAATTAACATAATTTGCATTTGCATTTGCATCGTACCCTCGCCGCCTGGAATTGGTAAATACCGATTAGCTGTAGTCACTACGCTTACAGTGGCTATTACTTTTAACAATTGTATAAAACTAAATAATTCGTTGCCACCTGCATTAACTAACGCAAGAGCCGCATACATTACGAAAAATAAAGACAAGGTCGATATTATAAAACAAGCAGCAACAACGAGATTTTGTTTAGTGTTTTTTAGTAATAATTTTGCATCGTTAAATAAAACTGCTTTATTGATATAAGTTTCATATGTTTGTGCTTTGGTGTGATATTTAAGGCGCATTAATTGTTTGGTACGGTTAAACATTCTTGATAAATAGTAGTGTACTTTTTTGCTGAAACCAGAAAATAAATAAAAAGCAAACATTAATAAATCAATGCCAACTCCCACACACGCCAAAACGACAACAGTTGTTCCTTGAGCTGTGTCATATTGAATGATACTGTTGAATTGAGTCGCAAAATAAATAAAAGCCGGTAAAGTAATAACTACTAAAATTGTGTGGTACATAAATTCGTTTATTCAAACTAGAGCAGTGGCTTGCGCGGTTGTAATACCACGTGTTCTTAACCAAAACATAGTATAAGGTTCAGTTAATAAAATACTAGGTGAAATGGCTGATAAAAAAGCAGTAGTCAAATAATAAAGAATTGATTCTTTTAGTGGGACCTTGATACCTAATTTTTTAAGACGCACCATATATGGCACAGAAATTTGAAAAAATTTGATGAAAAAGAACATTAATAAGCAAATAATCATACAAATTACAATAGTGTGTCCATTAGCAACACCTCATGTAGCACCAATACTTTTAAATAACCCCGAAAAACTAAAATCTTTTAGAACGAAAACGCAAGTAATAACTACTAATCCAACCATCACTACCAACGCTAAAACTATAAAAGTTATTTTCTTAGCATCTAAGAATTTGGGTTCACGTTTTTCTGCTGCATTTTCAATCGTGTTGATTTTCATTAATCATAATTATACAAACAACATAAACACATAATAATTATTAATGTTAATTAATATATAATATCAACCCACTTTTATGGCAAAATCAAAAGGACTTTATCGCATCAACATATTTGCACCATATCGTCGCTTGTTAAAGAAGGCTCGTAAAATAGCCACTCAAACAGAAGCGCTTAAAGATAAGTATCGCAATATGTCAAATAAAGATTTGTCGAATATGACAAATATCTTTTTAAACGAATTACAGCAAGGTAAGTCGTTAGACGACATTGCTGCAGATGCGTTTGCCGTAGCACGCGAGGCTTGCTTTCGTGTGCACAAATTGTTTGCATATAAAGTACAAATTATTGGTGCAGCCATAGTTCACTTTGGTGATTTTGCTGAAATGTGTACTGGAGAAGGTAAAACACTTGTATTGGTTATTGTTGCCTACTTAAATGCTTTATTGAAACAAGGGATACACATTGTTACAGTCAATGAATACTTAGTACAACGTGATGCTAAGTTTTGTGCACAAGCGTTAAACCCTTTAGGAATTACTGTAGGTTATAACATTTCAAATTTATCTCCTAAGCAGAAAAAAGATATGTTTGCTTGTGATATTACATATACGACTAACTCTGAATTGGGTTTTGATTATTTGCGTGATAACATGGTGACCAATTTTGATGACAAAGTAATTCGTAATTTATCATTTGCCATCGTCGATGAAGGTGACTCAGTTTTAATTGATGAAGCTCGTACACCATTAATTATTTCTGGCCAACCAAAACGCGATGTTTCCATGTATATTGAAGTCGATCAATTTGCTAAAACATTAAAACCTGAAGATTATAAAATTGACCGTGAAAGTAATTCTATTGTTCTGACCGACGATGGTGTTCTCAAAGCAGAAGCAAGATATAAATTAAAAAATCTGTATTCGATTGAGAATTCGGATTTAATTCACAAAATTAAAAATGCAATGATGGCTAATTTTATTTTTGAGTTAGGCGTGGAATATATTGTTAAAGATGACAAAATATTATTAGTCGATCAATTTACAGGCCGTATTCTTGAAGGGCGAAGTTATAACGCCGGATTACATCAAGCCATTCAAGCCAAAGAATATGTGAAGATTGAACCAGAAAATGTAATTGTCGCAACAGTCACCTATCAATCTTTTTTCCGTTTGTATAAAAAATTAGCTGGTGTCTCTGGAACGGCAATGACTGAAGCTGAAGAATTTATTAAAATTTATAACATGGTTGTTGTGCCAATTCCAACTAACCGACCAAATATTCGTAAAGACTTTAATGACTATGTGTTTGCAAATAAAATTAGTAAGTGACATCATGTTATTGCTGAAATCGAAAAAGTTCATAAGACTGGTCAACCGATTTTAGTTGGTACAGCGTCAGTAGATGATTCTGAAGATTTAGTGAATCTATTAAAAAATAAGGGACTAAAGTTTGAGCTGCTTAATGCAAAGAACCATGCACGTGAAGCAGAGATTGTATCAATGGCTGGACAAAAAAATGCGATTACAATTTCTACCAACATGGCTGGGCGTGGTACGGACATTAAACTAGGAGCGGGAGTTTCTGACCTTGGTGGTTTATATGTAATTGGTACAGAAAGACACGAATCGCGCCGTATTGATAACCAGTTACGTGGGCGTAGTGGCCGACAAGGCGATAATGGAATGACAAGGTTCTTTATTTCTATGCAAGATACATTATTTAAGCGTTTTGCTGAAGATAAGATTGATAAATCAAATGTTAAAATTGACAATGACTATTTTGATTCATGATTTTTCACACGATTATTAAACTCTACACAAAAGAAAGTTGAGGGAATGAACTTTGATGCACGTAAGAATTTAATTGATTACGATAGCGTATTAAGCAATCAACGAGAATTAGTTTATAAGCAGCGTGACCAAATATTGAAAAATACGGACAATGTGTTAATTTTGACAAACATGGCTAAAGTTGTTGCATTAGATATTGTCAAATTATTCAAGTCACCAAAAAATGAACTATATGTAGATGCTGATAAATTAATTACAACGGTCAATGCTAAACTTTTAAACACCAATTTAATTAGTCCAGATGTGTTTAGAGATAAAACACTTGATGAAGCGGCACAACTCTTGACTAAGATATTGTCACTCAGTGTGGAAACTAGAATTAAGATGCTAGGTGAAAATGCAAAGAACATTACTCGCACACTAATGATCCAAAATTTAGATTATCAATGAACTAATCATCTAGATAAAATTACTAAAATTCGTGAAGGTGTTTCACTTCGTTCATTAGAACAACGTTCACCGCTTAACATTTATGTTGAAGAAGCTGACTGACATTTTGCAGAAATGAAAAAAAGTGTGGCACATCAATGCATTATTTCATTACACCGTATTTATATTCCTAAGATTAATGAGGAATTGCATAACAATTTAGGAAGAGTGTTGCCACAAGTTAAAATTCGTGGAGTTGAAGAAGCTAAATTACCGAACCAAACAGTAGCAAATGCATTCAATGCTAAACCAAATGTAGCCATTGATGTTGGACCAAGATCTCCAAAAGATCGTCCCTATGTTCCTGATTCTCAAAAAGCCACAGATGCTAAAGAAGAGTTGCTAGCTAAAATGAAAGAAGCTCAAAGTAAAAAATAGTTGTTACTATGGCTTCCAAGTTTAAATTAACTACAAACCTGGTTCCTAAGGGAGATCAAGTTTTATCTATTAGTAAGCTTACTAGTAATATTAAAAAAGGAATCAAATCTCAAGTTTTATTAGGAGCCACTGGCACCGGTAAAACTTTTGCCGTTGCAAATATAATAAATAACATTCAACAAAATACATTAGTTATTGTTCATAACAAAACATTAGCTGCCCAACTATATAGTGAATTTAAAGATTTATTTAAAAACAACCATGTGGAATATTTCGTATCTTATTTTGATTTCTATCAACCCGAAGCTTACATTCCACGAAACGACACATATATCGAAAAAAGTGCGATGGTTAATCAAGAAATTGAAATGTTGAGATTATCTACTATCAATTCACTAGCGAGTGGTGAGCCTACAATAGTGGTGGCATCAGTGGCAGCGATCTATGCATCAGTTGCGCCTAGCGATTTTGAAATGTATCGAATTGTTTTAAGCAAAGGTGTAGAACGAAACTTAAAACAATTGCAATATGATTTGGTGCGTCTTCAATATGAACGCAACAATATTGATTTAAAACCCGGTACCTTTCGATTAAGAGGTGACGTATTGGAAATTGCCCCAGGTTACACTGATGCTTTTACCATTCGTATTTCATTCTTTGGAAATACCATCGAGGAAATTGCGCTTGTCGATGCTTTAACTGGTGAAGTTAAAGAGCGATGAGATACATATGTTCTCGTGCCTGCCAGTGAATACATCATGAACAAAGACCGATGAAAAGAATCCATGGATCGTATTAAAGAAGAAATGAAAGAACGAGTTAAATTCTTTAAGAAAAATAAAAAATTATTAGAAGCACAGCGAATTGGTGAACGAACATTGCACGATATCGAATCTTTAGAAGAATTAGGATACTGTAATGGTATTGAAAACTATTCACGTCATTTAGAATTACGTGATCCTGGTACAACGCCATACACATTATTCGATTACTTTCAGAATAACAATTGATTAATGGTTATTGATGAATCACATATGACTATTCCCCAAGTGCGTGGTATGTTTAACACTGATCGTTCTCGTAAAACTACTTTAGTAGACTACGGGTTTAGACTACCTTCAGCACTAGATAATCGTCCGCTAAATTTTGATGAGTTTCAATCCAAGCTAGACAAGGTCATCTATGTATCAGCCACACCGAACGAATGAGAAATTGAGCAATCTAGAAACGTTGTTGTAGAGCAAATTGTACGGCCAACCGGCTTAGTAGACCCGATTATCGAAATTCACTCAGCCAAGCACCAAATTGACGATTTAGTGATTGAATTACAAAAGCAAGTAGACAAGAAAGAACGTACTTTTGTAACGGTGCTGACTATTAAGATGGCTGAAAGTTTGGCAGAATATCTAAAGAAAATGAAGTTTAAGGTTATGTATATGCACAATGAACTTAAAACTTTAGAGCGAGCTAGAATCATTAACGATTTGAGACGTGGTAAGTACGATGTGGTTGTTGGAATTAACTTATTGCGTGAAGGGTTAGATGTACCTGAAGTATCATTAGTTGCCATTTTTGATGCAGACAAACCAGGGTTTTTTAGAAGCGATAAGGCATTAATCCAAACTTTTGGTCGTGCCGCAAGAAATGTCGGTGGTCGAGTCATCTTATATGCTGATACACAAACAGATGCTATGAAGACTGCAATTAGTGAAACCAATCGTCGTCGTGATATTCAACTAGCATATAACAAAACTAATAAAATTACACCACAGACGATTGTAAAGCCTATTTTTGATGATATTTCTTCGAAAGAAGACGCAAAAATTGTGGAAGCATATTTTCACGGTAAGAACAAAGTGGATTTTAAAAAGCAAACAAGAGCAATTGGTATTTTGCGTAAAGAAATGCTACAAGCTGCTAAAAATCAAGAGTATGAAAGAGCAGCTTACATGAGAGATATACTTATTGAGCTCGAAGGAAATAGCAAAAATGAAATTGAAAACTAATCTCGGTTTATCTTTGTTATCTTTAGTTTGTATTCCTACTATTTTTGTTGCTTCAGCTCGGGTGAGTAATATTGTTGCCACATCGCATTCACTTGCTGATTCACCACCATCTAGCGCACAAGATTATTACAACTATATATACAATCGCAGTTTTTCTATAATGGCAAAAGATCAATCAAAAACATTGAGGGGAACAGGTTGACTCTTTAAACATCTAGATAGCGCAGTTAATAATTTTCACTATTTAATGTTTACTAACTGACATGTGGAACATGCCATGATGTTAATGTCTAAACCGACATTTTATTTTAATCAGGTAGCCCCACAGATTGCGGCAGACATAAGCAACAACACTCCAGCCGTACCATCAGCAACCGAGCACCAACAAGCATCATTCAATTCATATATAAGCTTTAGTGGCTTTCATTATGTCGGAGTTGCAAGTTACTATACCGATAGCAATAATGTGACGTATGGTGCTGATGCTGCAATAGCGGATGTTACTTTTAGTCCAACATTCGGATCGGATTTATATAAACAACTATATGTTTTAAATAATGTTGCAGATGAAAATGGTGCGTTAGTACAATTTCACAATGGTGTATTACCGCGGCTCACTTCTTTATATTGTGCAGGTTATCCTGGGGCAAATGCAAAAGGAGAAAGATATAGTAATTCATGTGTTCAATGAGAAACTAGCACAAGTGAAATCGATGAAACTAGAAAGTCTTGGACTACATCATTTCCGCCATTTTCACAATATACTCACTCAATTGATGAAGATGATAATGACAATATTGCAATGGACGATGATTATGTTACATCAAAAATTCCTTGTACCGAAGGTAGCCCTATTGGTCCTATGTATTATCTAGGGGCAGGAGCGAGTGGGAGTATGGGGTTGTATTACAACGGTAACAACAGCAAATATGAGGTTGCTGGATTGTGTTGGGGGATGTGACATGATTCACCAATGACTTGATATCAACAAGCAACGCTTATTTACAACTCACCGGGGCATTATGATTTATATTCAGACTATATAGCTAGCAAATGAATACCAATACCAGGAAAGATGAATTCAACCATTATTATCATAATAAGTGTAGTAAGTGCAACTACACTGGTTGGCGTTGGATTAATAATTGCTTTCACGATAAAACATAAAAAATGTAAAAAATTAAATAATAATGTTAAAAAAACTAACGGCGTTAAGAAATAATTGATTAGCGACAGATTCTTTATCTTTGCCAAGAACGTTTGCGATTTCATCAACCACATAAATGATTTTCAGTGGTGTATTAATTTGACCACGTTCTGGTGCTGGTGATAATCATGGTGCATCTGTTTCACTCAAAATTTGTGCAATTGGTGTTTCACGAATAGCGTTTTTCAAATCATTAGTATTTTTAAAAGTAATTACGCCATTGATAGAAATAAAATAACCTAATGAAATATAGCGTTTTACTAAGTCGACATTACCTGTAAAACAATGAATGATGACTTTTAATCCAACTGCATGTTCATTCAAAATCTTTATAGCATCTTCATGTGCATCACGTATGTGAACCATTAAAGGTAATTTATATTTTTTAGCTAAATCAATATGTCTAATAAAAACAGATGCTTGAGCATCTTTATCAAATCCTTCATAATGATAGTCTAAGCCAGTTTCACCAATAGCCACAATTTTTTTATTACGATATTCAACCAATAAGTTTTCGATTTCACCCATCGCAGTTTCAATATCTACTTTTTTTATATCGCTTGGATGGATACCAACACTAGCATACACATTAGAAAAATCTTGTGCATGTTTAACAGCAATTGCACTAGTATCAACATTAGTACCTATATCTACATAAAAAATGTTTTTTTCTAAACACTCTAAAGCAATTTCTTTGGCTTGGCTATCTAATGGGCTGTAGTTAGTGTGAGTGTGGACATCAAAATATTTCATTATTTACCTATGCAAAACTTTCTAAATAATTCATCAATAAAATTATAGTCTTTGTAATCACCTGTAATGTTAAGGATGTTTGCCATGGCTGTATGCAAATATTCGATTGCTAAATCAATTGGTTGTTTGTTATGAATTAAGAATTTTACTTTTTTTAATTCTTCTAATACATTTTGCATCAAACCTATTGAACGACTTGATTGAAGAATAGTAGACTGATTAACATTGAAGGTTATCTTAGAGACAAATTTAATAATTTGCCTTGTCAAGTTTTCTATCTTGGACATTTTGGCGCAAACTTTTACTCCAGATATTGTTACTTTGTTTATTAGATCTGATTTGTTAATAACGACAATATGCGGTTTATTCTTCACAAGTGTCATTATGTCTTTATCTTCGCGTGTTAAAGTTTTGGAACCATCAATTACTAATAAAACTAAATCTACATCATCGATTGCTTTGATAGTTCTGCTCACACCAAGTTGTTCAATCATCTGTTTAGTTTCTCGATATCCAGCGGTATCTAATAAATTTATGGTGACACCATCAATATTAATTTTTTCACTAATTACGTCTCTTGTTGTACCAGGTATATTAGAAACAATGGCACGATTATCGTTTACAAAAGCATTTAATAGAGATGACTTACCAACATTAGGCTTGCCTACAATGGCAACATTAATGCCTTCACGCAGTGGGATGATCCTAATAGAATCATTAATTATTTTGGAACAAGTATTAATTAACGAGTTATTAAGTTCGTTGAATTTTTTAATTGTGATTTGTGGTACATCATCAAACTCTGGATAGTCAATATTTACTTCAATTTGACCAATTAATTTAAAAAGTTTTTCGCGCATTTCATTCAGTTGGTGTGTAGTTTTCATACTTAAACCATTATTTGCTAATTGAATAGCATTGTCATTAGTAGAATTAATTAAATTGTTAATTGCTTCGGCCTCATGAATATTTATCTTACGATTCATATAAGCTCGTTGCAAAAATTCACCAGGTTGTGCGAGAACACATCCTTTGCTAATTAATAGTTGAATAATCTTTTTAGCTAAAAATATTCCACCGTGACAATTGATTTCAATAACATCTTCACCAGTAAAAGACATTGGCTTTACAAAGGTGTTTATCAACACGTGATCAATTATGGCGGCGTTTTCTAATAAATTAGCCTTTTGTATTAGATAGCCTTTTCTAACAATTTTAGAAGTAGTGACTCTATTAATGATCTGAAATGCTTCGTCACCAGATAATCTAATAATATGAATTGCACCATTCATTGGTGGAGTAGACAAAGCAACGATCGTTCTCATTATTTAACCCCTTGCAAAACAGTTCATATATTGTTGAACAATAATATTTTGTTTGGGTTAGCCCTCACATTATCAATTAATTTAAATAATTGTTCATTGCGAGAGACGAGCGAATTTAAAAGTTTTAGAGATAACTCAATTTGTCTATAGTCAAATTTAGAGAATTGTTCTTGCAAAGATTTAATAATTGATAAATCGTTAGTGTTGTGAATAAAAGAGTTCGCAAAATCATAAGTTGTGTAGAACATCTTTGATTTAAGTTGGTCAATGGCATCATCGTAGCTATAATAGGTTTTTTTAATTGCTTGTTTCTGTGCATCATCAAGATCATATTTTTTTAAAATTTCATCAAAAACAATAAAGTTGCTTTTGAATGTGCATATTTGACAACGACTTTTAATGGTTGGTATTACTAAATTAATGGCTCTTGTAGTTAAAATAGCATAAGTATCAATTGGTGGTTCTTCCAAAAATTTTAGCAGCGAATTAATTGCTTGCTGAGTTGCATATTCTACACCTTTGATAATATAAAATTTGATACCGCGAGATTCAACCGCAGTATTGGAAAAACGATTTGAAATATTTAAAATTTCTTCTTTCTTAATAGTGCTCGCGTAACCATTAATGGTGATGATGTCAAAATAGGAATTAGTATCAATTTTTTTACATCATTCACAATTCTCACCTGTGCAAACAATTGATTTGATGTAATTACTAATGAAAGAATTTAAATCGCACAATTTAGATTCCACTAGTAATAAAGCATGTGGTTTGTGTTTGGACTTAATAACATTATTCACCATAATGTTCCTGAATTTTTTGGATTATGACACTATAAACATCAGCAAACACTTCTTGAATTGTCTTAGATGCATCAATTTCCACAATAGTTTTATTTCTATTTTCATCAATAATTTTTCGATAACCTTCATACACTTTTTGATGTAGACTTAATTTTTCCTGGTCTAAACGGTTAAATTCTCTTAACTCATTTGCTTTAATTCTTTCGAGACCGGCATCTGGAGACACCATTAGAATTAATGTGATATTTGGTAGCAGCCCATTGATGCCAAAATTATTTATGTCCCATACTTCTTTAATTCCTAAACCGCGAGCATATCCTTGATACACCAATGATGAATGTATATAGCGGTCGCAAAGCACAATCTTATCATTATCTAAATTTGGCTTTATAAAATCTTGAACATGTTGAGCACGACTAGCAGCGAATAATAATGCTTCGGCTCGGCCAGAAATTTTATAATCCAATTTATTTAATAAAATATTTCTAATATCTTCGGCAATAACATTATTTTTTCCACCGGGTTCTCTTGTCAAAACAACCTTAGTGCCATATTTAGTTTGTTTTAATTTGTCATATACCAAACTTATGATGGTGGATTTCCCACTACCATCAGGGCCTTCAAAAGTAATAAATAAACCTTTATTGTTTGTCATGTTTTATTCCAAATGATTGTTTATGCAATCAACTTATATGAATTCCTTGTTATCAAAGTATTTTTTTAATGCTTCAGGTAATTTAATTGTGCCATCTTTCTGTTGATAATTTTCTACAACAGCAGCTCATAGGCGATCAATTGCTAGACCAGATCCATTTAGTGTGTGTGGATAAATGTTTTTATTAGTTTTCTCGTCTTTATATCTCAACATCAAATTTCGAGCTTGAAAATCTTCGCAATTTGAACATGAGGAAATTTCTTTATATGCATCATATGATGGTAACCATACTTCTATATCATAAGTTTTAGCAGCAGAAAATCCTTGATCACCAGTACACAATAAAATGGTACGGTATGGCAAATTTAATTTTTGCAAAATGGATTCAGCATTTGCTACCATTTTTTCTAAAGAAGAATAAGATTCTTCTGGCTTAGTAATCATCACCATTTCAGTTTTGTAGAATTGATGCTGGCGAATTACGCCTTTGGTGTCCTTTCCGGCACTACCAGCTTCGCTTCTAAAACATGCAGTGTTTGCCGTTAGCCAGATCGGTAATTTTTCTTCAGACAGAATTTCATTCCCATAAAAACTAGTTAACTGTACTTCAGCAGTAGGAGATAAATATTTATTATTGGTTAATTTAAATAAGTCTTCTTCAAATTTTGGCAATTGGCCTGTGCCAATTAATGTTTCGGCATTTAATATTACAGGAGGAAGCATTTCTAAGAACCCAGCTCTAGTGTTTACATCAAGAGTGAATGACTGCAATGCTCTTATTAGTTTTGCACCGTTACCCCGATAGATTGTAAATCTAGCACCAGATATTTTTGTCGCTCTTTGGAAATCTACAAGATCCTTCTTTTCAGCAATCTCTCAATGGGATAACGATGGAAAATCAAATTTTGTAGTTTTGCCTCATTTACGGATTTCTACGTTATCCTTTTCATCTTTACCGATTTGAACACTTTCGTGTGGAACATTAGGTATGGAATGGAGCACCAAATCTAAATCTTTATCAATATCTTTAATTTGCAATTCTAATTTGGAAACTTCACTTTTTATATGTTGAACTTTTGTTTTAATTGAATTAGCTTCAGTGTTTTGTTTATCCTTCATTAGTTTAGCGACTTGTTCGGTCAAAGCATTACGTTCAGCATTCAAAACTTGGATCTCGGTAGTTATCTTTCTCCAATGTTCATCTAGAGTTTTAAATTGCTCTAGCGCTGGGAACTCTTTATTTCTAGATTTAATTCGTTTTGCAACGTTATTAAAATCATTTCGTAATCGATTAATGTCTAACATATTTCTCGCCTGTCTTTAAGTCTCCATATTATATTAAGTATTTTAATATAATAACTAAACCAAAAGAGGTTCGCATGGAAAAGGTTAAATTAAACATTGAAATAGATAAAGATGTATATGAAGCAATCAAGCAACAATTTGAAGAAATGTCTAAAACTTTAGGCAGTAAAATGAATGTTAAAAATATAGATGACTATATTCAAACGATATTATTATCGTGCGTTAAGAGTGGCGAACAAATGAAAAAGCTTGGATCTAAGTTAAATGACGTGTTTGAAAAATTAGGCGGGCTAGGTGATGTTGATCTTGGTGATCTAGACATTGAAGCTATGCTTAACCCTAAAACTAAGAAAGTTGAAGAAAAAAAGCCTGTCGTTCCAACCAAGCCTAGCAATTTAAAGAGTTAATATGAGTATAGCAATCGTTTACCATTTGTATAAAAATTCAAAAACTATTGAAGAATCACTTCAAAGTCTTTTGAATCAAACTGATCATGATTTTGAACTTATGTTGGTTAATGATGGCGCTACTAGAACAGTGACTCAAGAATTAAAAAAATTTGATTTGGCTAAATTTAAACATGTAACTTACTATAAGTGAAATCAAAATGTTGGACACTCTTTATCTTTCAATAAAGCCATCCAAGACACTCAGGCTACACACATTCATTACAGTGGTTCGAATGTTATCTTTGATAAGAATTTTGTTAAAAATATGAATGCGGTTATTACAAAACACAAACCAGACGTTATTTCTTTTAATAAAGTAAAAAATGATGGTAGTGTTCAAATTTTTACTAAAAATACTTTGAAGATGAACTTAATGCTTCTTCCTTCAATGAAAGATAAGATATTTAAAACTTCCTTATTAAAAGACAATAACATATATTTAGACGAAACCGCATACTTACCACTAGTTTTTATATACAAAATATTAAATGCTTATAAGAAGTGGATTATTTTTGATGGTGTTATTGCAGAATTTCATCAAATTAAATTTTATACATATAACTTGTATGATATTTTCGAACAGAACGATTATTTAATAAATAATTACAGAGAAACAAAGTTTTGGAAATCTATTAGTGATTTTATAGAGTTTTGTATGATTATTTATATTATTGATATTTTTATTCCACGTATTTTTAACACATATACCGATAAATCAATTCGTAAACAAGCAATTTATAAATCTCAAGCATGACTAGATAAAAATATTCCTCAATGACGTAAGAATAAAATAATGAATAGTAATAAAAATACTAATCCAGGATTATTTAATAAATTTAAAAAAGTAAAATTTAGTTTATTTTTCTTTGCAAAATTTATTAAACAAAATAAAAAATAATGGAAAAGTTAGCAATATCATCTATTAATCCAATCGAAAATCCCAAAGCACGTTATGCTTTAGCAAAAGCATGGAATCGCATTTTTGCCAGAATAATTGATTCTTCATTATTAATGTTGGTAATTGGGGGCGTAGCTGTGTTAATCATGCTTCCAGATTCACATGGTGTTGAGCAACCCTTGGATTTGCAAGATAAATGACGTTATTTTATGATTGGTTTTGAATCAAGCGCCTTTATGATATTTTATTTTCTGATTCTACCATTATGAACAAAAGGTCGCACTTTAGGTTTGTTAATATTTAAACTTAAGATTTACAATTTAATACCAACCAAAAACTTTTTTGTTAATTTAGTTAAACGAGAATTTTTTCTATGGATGATATTAGCATTAAGTAATTTGGCGTTAGGTATTACTTTATGAGTCTTAAATGATTCTGCAGAATCATTTTTAAGACTACTGTTGCTTAATACTAAAGATGGCACAACTAAAGAGAAAATAGGCGTAGGTGCATTTCAAGCGATGTGGGGTATAAGCGGGATATTGCTTGTTTTTATAGTTATACATATGTGCATTTTTAATAAGCGTCGTTGTTTTATCGATCATGTAAGCGACACTGTAGTGATTAAACTGGTAGACATTAGTTCTAATGATCCAAGTGTATCAGCTAATGCTAAAATATCTAGAAGCAAACGAAACTATGGTTTGCCAGGAGAAATTGTTGCCGGAGCAGAGGATGAAATTAATTCTCTATAATACCTTGCCTAATGCTCGAATTAACTAAACTCAATCATCATCAATTAGAAGCTGTCACGGCACCTGATGGGTCTATTTTAGTTGTTGCTGGTGCTGGGACTGGCAAAACACGAGTTCTTACTACGCGCATCGCTTATTTGATTGAACACATGGGTTATGATAATAATAAAATCTTAGCAATCACATTCACTAACAAAGCGGCCAGTGAGATGAGAACAAGAGTTGCTGACATGGTAAATAATGCCTATGTTCCGTGAATTGGCACATATCACGCCACCTGTTTGAAAATATTAAAAGAAGACATTAATTACATTGGCAGAAAGAATAATTTCAGTGTGATCGATGATGAAGATCAGCTTTCGATATTAAGAGATATTTATAAAAATGGTGGCATTGTACAAAAAGATATCAAACCAAAAAAAGCACTTGAAGTGATTGAGAAAGTGAAAATGGGTTACATCCAACTTGATGCAATTAACTCACTAGACAAAGCTAAAGACTTAGGTATTTATAAATTTGATGAATTAAAAAACGCCAAATATATTAATCGTATGTATAACCAACGTTTGCTTTCTGCTAACCTTTTGGATTTCAATGATTTATTGTTACTAACATATAAACTTTTATCAGAGCACGGTGAAATTAAACAAAAATGACAACAAGCTTTTGACTATATTCTTGTAGACGAATTTCAAGACACTAATGAATTACAATTCGATATTTTGAATTTATTAATAAACCAACAAAAGAAAAACATATTTGTTGTCGGTGATCCAGACCAAACAATTTACACATGACGTGGAGCATATCCAAATATCTTCAAAGATTATTTAGCGGAATATAAAAATACCAAAACATTCATCTTGGATTTAAATTATCGTTCTACAAATAACATTTTGAAGGTTGCCAATACACTAATCTCACACAATAATGACAGAATCAAAAAAGATTTGACTACTAATAATGCTGATGGTAATAATGTGGTCTTTTATAAAGGAGACTCAGATTATCGTGAGGCTAATTATGTGGCGAAACAAATTATTGGCTTGACTAAAAATAAAAGCTATGCTTTTAAAGATATTGTTATCCTGTACCGAGCTAAATATTTATCTCGATCAATTGAACAAGAGTTAATCAATAACAATATTCCATACTATGTCTTTGGTGCAGTAAGGTTTTATCAAAGACGTGAAATTAAGGATTTAGTAGCCTACCTTAAATTAATTGTGAATCCAATGGACGAATTATCGCTAAAACGTGTTTTAAATGTTCCGTCAAGAGGCATTGGTAACATCACTATTGATAACATCACAAAATATGCGAATGAACAACACATTTCCTTTGCTGAAGCCTTTTATTTGACAAGTAAATCTGAATTTGATCCACCATGACAGAAATCTTCAATTGCTCAATTTATTAGTATGATTGATTCATTGATTACGACCACGAAAGATAAAACCATAGTAGAAGTAGTCCACCAAATAATAAAAACCATTAAATATGATGATCATATTAAAAGTTTGGACCTAGCTGAAGAACGATTAGAAAACATTGAAGAATTTATCAAATCAATTGAAGAATTTGAAAGCAAGCGCGACACTCATAGCATAGAGGATTTCATGCATGAGATCAGTTTGTATACAGATAATGACGATAATGCTAATCGTGATCGGAATGCTGTGTCACTTATGACAATCCATTATGCAAAGGGTACTGAAGCTAAAGTTGTTTTTATAATCGGTCTTAATGAAGGAATATTTCCATCCATTAAATTAAATCGCGAAAATGATATTGAAGAAGAAAGACGAATCGCCTATGTGGGTGTCACTAGGTCTATGGAGAAATTATATTTAACATGCAATGTAGGGTTTTCTCCAATGTCCGGTTCTCAACTCAATGTTTCACGGTTTATTAAAGATATTGGTCATAAGAATTTAAGAGAAGAAGAATCGGAAATGATTTCAATTAGCAATGCTGATTTATCTTGATATAACTCTAAGGAAATTGAAACATTCGAAGACAATTACAATGAAAAAATAGTTGATTTTAAAGTTGGCGATGTCATTGCTCATACAGTGTTTGGTAGTGGAGTAGTGATTGGTATTAATGGCGAAATGTTGGATGTGGCTTTCAAAGCTCCATTTGGCATTAAGTCATTGATTAAAAATCACAAAGCTATCAAAAGATTGAAAAATTAAATTGTAACCTTGGTCTTACAATAAATTTATAATCAAACTATGAACCAAAATAAAATAGTGCGATTAAAACTTTTAAAGCAAAGATGAATGTTATCGCCATCAGAAAAAACAAAACTTGATCATATTATTTATTTGAAGGCATTGCAAGCAATCAAATTAAAAAACCCGAAGAAATATATTGCGGCTTATTGACCAATTGAGAATGAAGTAGACTCCATTGCGATCATTCATGAACTTTTAAAACAAAATTACAAGGTATGTATTCCATATATAAGTAATAAAAAAATGGTATTTAAACCAATAACATCTATTCATTTTGAATCTGAACACTGAAAAAACATGCGTCAACCAATTATTAAATCAATAGTGGATTGTAAAGATGTTGAATTAATGATTGTTCCACTAATCGGTTTCAATAAATCTAATCATCGCATGGGTTATGGATTTAATCATTACAACGATTATTTGCACAACTCCAAAAACATATATACCATTGGACTCGCCTATGAGTTTCAACGTAATGATGAGTTTATTACGACCAGTTATGATAAAATGTTAGACAAGATTGTAACTAATTAATAATGAACATATTATTCATCGGCGATATATTCGGAAAAGCCGGCCGAAAAGCGATTAAAAATGAATTACCAAAAATCATTCAAAAAAATATGGTGGATTGTGTTATAGCCAATGCAGAAAATACCACACATGGTCGCTCTTTATCTATCAAGCATTACAATGAACTTAAAAATGCTGGTATAAATTATTTTACATTTGGCAATCATACTTGGCACTTAGAAGAGGTATTAGATATTCTAAAAAAACCAAATGTGGTTAGGCCAATGAATCTTGATCCTAGCATTCCCGAATCTAAACATGGTAGTGGCTCAATTACTTTCAAAGTAAAAAACAAAACCATAAGATTAACAAACTTATTGGGTAATACAGTCGAATGTCATAAAATGCAAACAAACCCATTTCCATTATTTACACAATTCCTTAAATTAAATAAACCAGTCGACATTCATATTGTAGACTTTCATACAGAGACCACAAGCGAAAAGAATGCGTTTCTATTAACATTTGCTTCAAAGGTAAGCGCAATTCTTGGGACGCATACACATGTTCAATCGGCTGATGAAAAAATTTATAAAGATACAGTTTATATAACCGATGTTGGTATGACAGGCGGATCGTTGGGTGTTATCGGTGCAGAACCGGAAACAATTTTGGATATGTTTATGGGGAAATCGGAAAGGTTTCGTTTGTCGCCATCGAAATCAAAATATCAATTGAATGCTGTGCTTTTAAATTTTGATGATAAAACAAATCAACCAAAATCCATTCAACGTATCTATATATACGAATCCTAGTTATTAATAATAACTATAATTTAATGAGTAGGGATATAGTTCAAGGGTAGAATAATGGTCTCCAAAACCACTGATCTGGGTTCAATTCCTAGTATCCCTGCCAAATAAGAAATTCAGCCAGAAGCTGAATTTTTTTATTGTTTTATTGCCTAAAAAACTACTTAATTTTTTGGGTGTAAATTTTGAAACTGGAATTGTTAATTAGATATAATGGTTCGTAAAAAAAGAATACACAATGAAATCAGCAAATACAAGTAAAGAAGCAAAAAGAAGATTGCAATATCAAGATAACAATAAGAATAAGAAAAAGAAAGGGCCATTCGTTTTTATGTGTTGCCTTGGGAGTGCTTTGCTTTTAACTGGTGGAGGTGTTGGAGGTTATTTTCTATACAACTTCATCAACAAGCCAACTCCAGTAGACCACACCATCACTTGGGGTACATATTCTTCTTCAATGCGGGCACCTGGATTGCAGGTACCTGGATTTATGCTTGGGAGTATTCAAACCATTACTGCAACATCAGTAGATGGTAGTGCGGTCAATATTAATTGTCCGACTGATAGTCATTATGTTTGAAATAGCCTCACAGGCGTTTTGAAATACACCACTGCTTTTGATATTAATACACAAATTAAATTAACAGCCACTACTGATAATGCTTCATCAGATATTTACATCACTCTTTTAGCTAATGTAGAAAGAATTATGACTGCTAGTATTTCTGATAATACACTCAAATATGATGGTACAGGCAGAGCCACTCTCACAGTTAGTGAATATAACTTTAATTGAGAAATACCAACACTTAGTGGCGATTCTCACGAAGATTTTAAAACACTCACTTGAACTGACACCAGTATTGTTAATACCAAAACAGCTATTTTAGAATTTAATACAACTCCGCCTACCAAAACAGATTACACTTTCACTTTGACAGCGATTTTATCAAGCGCGATCACCACAGTCAATGTTCCGGTAGAACAATATCATTCTCATCCAGTTCCAATGAACACTGATTTTTACACTTTTGATGTAAATAATAACATCACTGGTTTTGCCAGTAGAGTTATTGCTGACCCAACTTTGTTATCTCCATATAATACTATGGATTTAAGTTATAGAATTGTTGGAGCATATAATAGTGATAGTGATTCAATGTTTGCAGTATCAGTGTTTAATACTTGAAAACCCACTACCATTAACTTAACCAGTACTAAGTTCTTAAAGAATGATTCTAACCAAACAGGCAATAGAATATTTGCAGGTTGTAATTTAAATGCAGTAACTTCATTATCATTAGCTGGTGCTGACTTTGCTAGTGATTTAGTGGATTCCACAGATGGTGTCGACACAGCTTGCTACACATTTTATAATGCCGATCTTTCAGGTCTTCAATCTCTTTCTTTAGTTGGTGTAGTCTTTGCTGTTGCTAATATGACATTAGACACAGACGAAACAAGGACAGCTTTTGCCACCTTCTCTAAAGCCAATCTTTCAGGTCTCCATACTCTCTCTTTAAGTGGAGCGGTCTTTGCTGTTGAAAATATGGCAGCGGGTCCTGTCAGCACAGCTTCCTCCACATTTTTTTATGCCGATCTTTCAGGTCTTCAATCTCTTTCTTTAAGTGGAGCAGTCTTCGCTGTTTCTGGTATGACTACATATGATAACGGCTTCAAGACAGCTTTCTTCACATTTTACTATGCCGATCTTTCTGGAATGACATCTTTGAATCTTGGGGCTCTTTCTGCAGTTGGTAACAATACAGGCACCAATGGGTTGAATGCAAATACTTTCAACGTCATCGACAAAAATCCTTCTTGAACAACAACCGCTTTGCAAATTTCCAGCACTAACCAGAGTGGTGGTTGGGGTACGACAGATTCTGGCCCACTTGCCACTTGATTTGGTGCTGACTGTTGAGAATGGGCCACCTCAATTAATTAAAAAAATAATCAAAAAAGTGAGGTGTAACCTCACTTTTTTTATTCTTTATTTATCGTTCTATCATTTTAATAAAATGATCAACTTTTTTTAAATACACATTATTATCAATTCTTAATGATGTGCCCTTGTTAGCTGAGTTAATTCATTGTATGACCAAGGTTATCTTATCCTTATTAATAGTGGAGATACTCAACGATGTTAATAGTAAATATATAACATAGGATTGATGTGAGTCTTTCATATCTTGGAAAGCACTAATGTCATAGCTTAAATACTTTCAAAGATTGAACTCGCTTTGAATAGCAACTCTTTTCTTTTTATTATCTTTATTAAATTGTTGAATACGTTTAAATTCAACAATTTTGTCATCTTTTGACAAAAGTGCTATTGCTTTTCTAATTTTATTGCGTTCATAAAGATCTAAATCATTAGTTTCATCTCAACCGAAAATAATTTGCTTCTTATCGCAATATTTGATTAATTCTTCTTTTCATTTGTTTAATAATGGGCGATAAATATTGACAGATTTATAAACACTTTTTTCCTGAATGCCTAAGAATAAAGATGCAGAATTTCTTTTCCTCTGCATCATGGCGGTTTCTAGGAAGTCGTCTTTAGTGTGAGCAACCAATACTGTGTTCAAGTTCGCTTTATTAGCACAACTGTTAAAAAAATCATAACGAATGCTTCTAGCTATTGCTTGGAAGTTATTATTAAGTTCTTTATATTGCTTGTACATCGTATCTGTGACATTGAGCACTTCTAGTTTTAACTTGTTCTTCTTGCAATAATTTTCAACAATTATTGCGTCGCGCTGAGCAGTTGTTCTTTTGTTGTAGTTGACATGACAAACTAAGGCTATTTGTTTTTTAAACATATCGAGCATACTCATCGAATCTGGCCCACCAGATACTGCGGCAACATATTTGATCATAGTTACATTGAATATTTCTTTATAAATTGTTTGGGAGTCAAAACTTCGAGACCTGGATATTTAATTTCAAAGAAATCTTTATCGCCACTGATGACAATATCGGCATTCATATAAAATGCAGTGTTTAAAATCGGTTTAT
>JAITPK010000077.1 GCA_031289475.1 Mycoplasmataceae bacterium
TGGCAAAGAAGTTGTTCAAGTTTATTATGGTGCACCAAATGGTTTATTAGGAAAGGCAAGCAAATCATTAGTAGCTTACGCTAAAACAGATAGCATCTTGCCTGGCCAAGAACAAGATATCAAAATTCAATTCAATGCAAATGAAATGGCATCGTATGATGATGCTGGAAAATGTGCCAAGTCGGCATGAGTTTTAGAACAAGGTCAATATAAAATATATGTTGGTAATTCATCTCACGAAAACGCGTTAGTTGGAACCCATACCGTTCCTTCGTTGGTAATAACAGAGCAGTTATCCGAGGCGTTGGCACCACATAGTGCTTTTACTAGAATAACCAACAACTCTGGAACCATAGCCACCGAACAAACACCAACACAATTAGTTAATGTCACTAATGAAATTACTGCGCATAGAAACAGCCTCCCTGATGTTGACATAACTGGTAATCTAAATATCAAGCTGCTAGATGTTTATCGAAATAAAGAGGATATGAACGATTTTATTGGTCAATTATCTGAACAAGATCTCGCTGATTTAACCTGTGCATATTATGACGGTGCTGAACCGGGGGGGGTGCCGGGAAGAACTGCATTGATGGGCGGCACAACTGAAAATTTACGCAACTTCGGTTATGCAACAGTTTCTAATACTGATGGACCTGCGGGAATGCGAGTCCAAGTACAATCAACGCAAGCTCCTAGTGGCACTACTTTGGCTGCTACATTTAATAACGATTTAGTAAAGAAACTCTATGAACAAATTGGAAAAGAAACGCGACAAGAAGGTAGCAGTGAATTATTAGGACCAGGAATGGACATTCACCGTGACCCACTTTGTGGTAGAAACTTTGAATACTTTTCTGAAGACCCATTGTTAACGGGTATGATGGCAGCCAGTGTGGTAGAAGGTTTACAATCGCAAGGTATTTCTGCAACACCAAAGCATTTTGCTGCCAACAACCAAGAGACCAACCGCACGACTGAAAATGAACGAGTATCTGAAAGAGCCCTAAGAGAGATTCATCTAAAAGCTTTTGAAATTGTGACAAAAACTTCTAAACCATTAAACATTATGACTTCATACAATCAAGTTAACGAACGTTGAACTCATGCTAATTTTGAGTTAATCACTAAAGTTCTACGAGACCAATGAGGATGAGAAGGCAATGTAATGACTGATTGAAGTGGTGATGGTTGAGGATACGAAGATCCTGATATGTCAGGGTTAGTTGGTAGTCCGGCAAGAATTCGTGCTGGTGGTGATATTTACATGCCAGGAAGTGGAAACCACGCTAAAGCAGTTAAAGATGCTTTAGATGATGAATCGTTAGATCTTGCAGAGGTTCAAGAAGCAGCGAGAAACATTACTTATTTTATAATGCATTCCTCACAATTTAGTGATGATCATAATTTGCCATACTTTGATTATGCAAGCACCATTAAAGATGCCCCAACAATGTATGTAGTGCAAAAATCAGCAAAACCCATAGCAACACTAAATGGAATTAGAATCAATGGGTATTTATTAAATAATTTCCAATCAGACTTCACTGACTACACTTTGGTTGGATCAACATTAATTGATGATGAAGCATTAAAAATATCACCAGTCCACACAAAATATGTCACTGTCTCAAAGCGAGTTGACCATCTTGACTCTTTAAATCAGGATGTCGTAACATTAACGGCATCAAATAGGCAAGGTGACGAAACAATCTATCGTTTATATTCAACTAACGACCAACCAGATGTATTGCGCGACAATGCCATTTCTGCTTACCCAACCAAAATTTATATTAATGGTGTGGAATATTTAGGATTCCTACGTAACCGTTTAGAGTACAATATTCAAACAAACGAAATTAGTGCACTTAAAATAACCGCCGACACTCTTAGGGGTGTATCGTATGATACGTCACGTGATGGGAATGTCATTACATTGACTTTTAGATCTAGCGAACAAGAAATCAAATACAAATTTAATTTAACTGAAAGTGCTTGAATGCCACCACCAGTCGTAAAAGTCAAAGATGTTATTACGAAGATTGTGGCTGCAAACGATAATTTTAATTTTCACGGAATGCAAATTGACAATGACGCAAAGGATGACGATCCCGAAATGAATACAAAAAGTTATTTAGGTAATACTCTATCTGGTGGATATGCTGCCTTTAATCTTGATGTTGAATATGGTGGAGTTTACACCATTGAACCACGTGTTGCTATTTGAGATGGTCCGTGTGCTTTCAAAGTCACCATTGGTGAAACATTAGACTCAGGTCAAACATTAAAGTTTCAGCACAATGGTACCGGAGATCCAAAATGATATAGCTGAAAATATTTATCAGGGCAACAAATCTATTTAAACCAAGGGCATAATAGAATCTTTTTACAGTGTCATTCAATTCAAGATTTTAACTGCATCGGATTTAGATTAACACAAGTGAGCTAGTCATAATATTGACCATAATTTATGAATATCAAGTTTTCGTAGATATATAAATAAATAATTTTTATGATAAAATAGAAAATCTTAAAGAGGAAAAATATGAAAAAGATTAAAAAAAGAAAAATGATATCTATATCATTAGGACTTGTTGCAGCAGGAATATTATCAACTGTTCCTTTTATTTCTACTGGCTGTTCTAATTTAAATGATCAAACTATTGCTGGGGACGATGTTTTAAATGGCACTCATGGAATATTAGGCAGTTCTCAATATCTTTCATCTGCTTCAACTAAAACAACGTGGGATGTCAAATTAAAAAATGGTGATAGTTTACCAGGTCTAACGATTGGTAATGTTAGTGGAAAATTACATTGAGACGACATAATAGAAAGCGGTACATGAGAAATAGTTATTTCAGCACATGCTTTAAATTTCAAAGATGCAACCCATGAAGTAATCTTGAATATTGCAAATGGCACACAAAATATTGAAAGCGATAATCGCCCTGTTTTCACATATGCAATAGAAAATCAAACTAGACATTGATCGTCTGATGCTAATACCACAAAAACATGAACAGCAACTGAAACTGGTAAAAGCGAATTACCCACTGGGTTTATATTCTATAATGGCAACCTTACTTTCGATGGTTATGGTTCAGATGTCGGTCAATATTCTATTACCATGACTTGCAAAGCCCCTAACTATAATGACAAAGTTGAAATTGTCACCATCACTATTCAAAACGGTTATCAAAGTATTGCAGAAGGTGGTGAATATTTGCAGGGAGCGTTTGGTACTAGCGGTTCTTATACATACAGCTCATCAGCTGTCGGTGGTAATAAGGAATGGAGTGTCAAAATGGCTACTTGACCAGACGATGAACCTGTACCCGCGCCTGAAGGTGTCACAATGAATCCAAACACTGGTGCGCTTTCATGAACCAATGAAACAGAAGTAGGCGAATGATCTTTGTTGATAGAGTGTGATGCAAAAAACTACATTGTAGTTTTCCGCACCGTGGATTTTGTTGTTGAAGCCGGCACACAAACTATTAATGGCGATGATGAAGTCGATGGTTATTCTAACCAATCTGGTTTCGCCGAATACGAAAGTAACGCTATAACTACACAATCTTGAAGTGTTGCATCGACCGACGATACTGATATGCCAGAAGGTATTGAAATCGACAATGCCGGTAAGCTCACTTGACCAAGCGGGATAGATGTAGGTGAATATTCACTCACCATTACTTGCCGTGCTGAAAACTATAATACTCAAACATTTGATCTTGTCTTAAACATACAATAACCTTAAATATAAGAACAACATATATAAAAAGTTAGCGATACTAACCGCTAACTTTTTATTTGGCGCGCCCAGTAGGAGTTGAACCCGCAACCTTCTGGTCCGTAGCCAGACGCTCTATCCAATTGAGCTATGGGCGCATTAATGGAGGTGCGGATCAGATTCGA
>JAITPK010000031.1 GCA_031289475.1 Mycoplasmataceae bacterium
ATTCCCTCGCCCCTTGAGGGAGAGGGTTAGGGTGAGGGGTCTTTCGCGGAAAAATAATGTCTGCCGTTTGGGTATGACTATATAACGACACGACAACGGCATATCAGTTTCTGGATTGCCACGGGGCGACAAAGCGCCCTCACAATGACCGACCACTGCCACGGCAACGACAAAGACAAAGTGGAAAACGACATTACCAGAAACAGCGACCCCTCACCGTGTTTGTTTCGCAAACCGTCCTCTCCCGCAAGGGGCGAGGGAAAGACACGACAAAGACATCCGAGTTTCTGGATTGCCACGAGCCGACAACGCGGCTCTCGCAATGACGGGCAAAAAATTTGATGCCGTTCCCGTTCCATTTTTTATTGCAAATCAAAATATAAATGTAGGGGCGACCCCCAAAGGCAATTTATTGACTCGGTCGCCCTTCGCGGGAAACATTCAATTTCTGTTCGGCAATCTAAACGACAACAGCAAACACAAAAAAATAATCAATTCATTAAAGGATAAAGGTATGGAATCAATTAAATTGGCTAATGAAACCGAGGAATATTTGCAAAAGAGATTTCCTGATTTGACGGGAAATACATTTGAAGCATTAAAGAAGTATTTCGTATTAAGAGTCATCGGGATTAAAGGTTTAAAACAACTCAAGCAAGATTTTGGTTTGAGCAAAAAATCAATTCGTAAATCTCTTGTAGATGAGTTTGGAGTGACAGAGACAATATTTGATAGCTGGGACATAAATATAGGAGATGAAATAGACAGGATTAAAAGCGCTGCTATTTTAGAGAGACGACAAGGTTTTGGTAGCAGAGGTGAATTTTTGAAGTGGTATTTAGAAGAACCTAAAAAATGTTTTTACTGTGGAAGTAGCGCTAAAGAAGTAGAAAAATTTTTTAAAACTCATAAAAGTAAAAGAGATACTAGGGGAAATTCTTTAGAAATTGACAGGAAAGATCCAAGAGGAGGTTATAAAAAGAGTAATTGCGTATTTTCATGTTATTACTGCAATAACGCAAAATCGGATATTTTTTCAGAAGAGGAATTTAAAAGTATTGGCGTTGCAATAGGAAAGGTCATTAGACAAAACGGCTGGCTACAAGTGATTGTAAGACTGACAACTAAATTTATTAAGGGAGGGTTCAAATGGAAAATTTAATAAATCACATAAAAGAATTATTAACGAAAAACTTGGAGGTTGACATAGTAAGTTGCTTACAGGCAATAAACAAAATTCTTTTAACGGAATATGTTTTGAAAACAAACAATATATCTATTGTGCCAACTGAAGTAGAAGCGTATTACTGGAAAAAATATGCGTGGGAAGACAAAAGTGTTCACAGAAACGAATTACAAAAAAACAATTTTGGAAAATTTTATTTTCATAGATGGTGTCAATGTAAACTTGGAGAGCTTAAACCAAAAAATATGAGAGGAATTGATTTGTGTTTGTCTTACAACGATTTCTTTTTTCTTGCTGTTTTAATTCGTAGTGCGATAATTGACGGGGAGACCGTGTTTGGACCAGGAAGAATTTTTATGAAAATTTGCGATAGAGCAAACGAAGACGATTTTGTTCTTTTTAAAGCTGATGAAGTCAGGAAAGGTATAGTATATAACCATGGCAGGATTATAAAAGACAACTATTTTGATGATGTTATTAATAACAAGCCCATAGAAACGTTACCTCTTAATTCCATTATAGATATAGACAATAATTTACATGAGTTTTATAGAAACGGAAGGAAAGAAGCAATAAAAAATGGATCGTGGCGTGAATATGAAAAAATAAAAAAATTAGATTTGATGGCAAATAAAAATTGTCCGTAAATAAAATTGGAAAGGAGAGATACGATGAGAAGTAAGGTTATTAAATACTTGTTGAAATTCTTAAAGCTAATGGCAGATACTAAGCAAGTAAAAAAATTATTGAAATTACCCGAATCTGTAAATAGTCACAAGGAAATTCAAGACAGATTTGATGATATTGGAAAAGAACTTTTGCTCAATTGGTGTATTGAGAAAAATGGAGTTCAAAAATATTACATCAACGACATTGAATTTTATTATTACTGTAAAGGACATGAAGATCCTTTTGTTTATCGTCATCTGCATGAAGGGATTGGTAGGTTTAGAATACATAATGTGGGGATTGATATAACACTGGGATCTAAATGGGGCGACAGAGAGAGAAAAGATATTTATGATGAATTAAACTTATGTGGCAACAACCCTTATTTATGCGAAAAAGTTATTAAAGAACAATTAATAAATATAAGAAATACTATTGAAAACAATAATCAAATCGTGAAATATGGAGGAATATTAATTAGGGGTATTGAAGAAATAACAAATGTAGAGCCAAAACTTAAAATAAATTCCAGAACAAATCCAATGATCGATGAATTGTTTTATATGGGCGATAGTCCGTCGCTACTATTAAATTTAAAGAAACTTTCAAAACCAAGAACCAATAAATGGGGTAAAGCAGAAAGAATAAGGGTGAGCGCTAAGAACCCTCAATACCGTAACTCTGTATTTACAACTTATAAGTATCGTTATTTTATTCAACCGAATTAAAGGAAAAATCATTTAATTGAAATGATTTTTAAGATGAGTATTTGTTTTGGTAATAACGGAATAAAAAACATGCACTTAGTTGTTAAAAAAGATGGTGGATATGAAATTGATGATCCAAAAAAAGAAATAAAATTTAAGAAATAAAAAAGGAGCCCCAAAAATGAAAAAATTAAAGTTGTTCGTCGTGTCGTTTGCCTTAATGTTGTCTGGTTTTGTTTATGCCACAAATATAAGCACTTGGAATGAGTTAAAGACATATTATGGTGGTGCAGGTAGTGATGGGACATTAAATATCTTAGCAGACATTAATTTTGAAGGTGAGCTTACTGAACATCCAGGGTGGACAACTTTGATTATCAGAGGTTGGAACGCAAGCGCAAATAAAAGTGCACATAGAATTTTAGATGGCTACGATCATGGAGAGCTATATGTCTGGACAACTTTTAAGATAGGTGATCACAAAACTGCTATTTTTTCTGATTTAACTTTAAAGAGATTTAGAGGCCCCGCGGCGATAGATACCATTGATTCATTTGTAACTTTTAATAGCACAATTAATTTTATTGATAATACACAAGTTAGTATATCTTTATTTAATAGCACAGCGACTTTTAGCGATTCGTTTGTTAATTTTTCCAGTAATAATTATGTATTGGTTGACGCAGATGGGAGTTTGATAAGTTTTAATAACTCATTTATTAATTTTACAAGCACCCAGACTGGAACTGCAATTAGAGCACAAACAAGCAGTGTAAGTTTCAATAATTCGGTAATTAATTTTGTTAACAATAAATCACTTGTTGAAGGAGGAGCGATTTATGCAGATGGATCTACTATTTCTTTTTCAAATTCAACGATTACGTTTAAAAATAATTTTATGAGACCAAATGTAAAAAACGATATTTATCTCGAGATATATGTTGATTATTTAATTCAAAAAGAATTCGAACCTGAAGTTGTCTTTAACACAAATGTATATTTTCTAAATGGAATTAGAACAACTGGAACTGTTGTAAG
>JAITPK010000053.1 GCA_031289475.1 Mycoplasmataceae bacterium
TGCTTGAGTCAAATAAAGTAATGCTTATTCAACCATCCGCAAATGTTTCTGGACCAGTAGCAGGATTTACATCATATGGTTTCCAACCACGTTGAGTAATATTAATCTCATCATCAGCAACATTAATGGTTGGGTTTTTGTAGCTACTAGGTCAACAGCCATCCACGCCGCCAACTGCCGTAATGGTTAAATTATTGCAAATCATGGATCATTGATTATTACTAATTTCATTACCATCTAAATCTTCAAAATGCATAATTTGATTTTCACCAATTCCACTAAAAGAATATGTTGCTGAGCAATCATTTACATTGATTGGACATGGGTGTCGCACTGAGCTTGTGTAATATCAACCTTGTAAATCAATATTTAATGTAGGAACACTACTTTCTGTTCAAAATTTGCCAATATTCATTAAACTCTCAAAGGTAGTATTTTTGTTTGAATGTACAACATCCATTACATTATCTCAAGCATATGCATTTGTACCATCGTTATTTTTTACAAAGAGAGACATTTCGAAATAAACATTTTGGATGAAATGCATTGTAACATTGTGGTATGAATCCATCTGGAGTTGAATGTAATCTTTTATATTGATTGGTGTACCAACATTATTAACTGTAGTCATTTGTAGGGAAACATTATTGCCTAAATCATATTCAAAATAAGTTTTCGCAATTGAATTCAATTTTCATTGAGTAGCAATTAAATTAATAGTATTAGAATAATTAAAATCTCCAGTTAAAGACAAATTGACTGTACCGAAATTTAAATTAGTTTCTCCACCAACTGATAATGCGGCTAGTGACAAATCATCTTTAATTACATTTTGATCAACTAAGTAATTGTAATCTTGTCAACCTGTAAATTTCCTGTCTCAAGTTCCAATGGTACTAAATCTTAACAAAGTTTGATTTGTATGAAATTGGATAGATCCCATTTCGTTCTTGTTGTTGGGAAGACTAACTTTGTCATTTGGAATGGCAGATTCAATATCGTAAGCTGGTGTAGAACTTGATGACTTTGATTGTGACATTTGATTTTGGGACGCCATAATTTGATTGTGATTATTAGCAGAATTAGCTACACCACATCAAATTGATGAGCAAACAATCAATGCTGCACCACATATGGTTGAAGCAATTTTAATTGTTTTAATAGTCTTAATATTTAATTTTTTTTCGGTTTTTCTTCTCATTTTGTGCCTATATTTTAATTAATAGTATAACATGGGTAGCGCGTCATTGTCAAATTTATCGTGTGCGATAATGTTGGTGTTTCGTATGCGAGTCGAATATAAAAATTATTGAAAATACGAGCTTTCATTGTATGAACTATAATTTATGGTTTATGAAAATTAATAACAAAAAATACATCTTCACATTTTTAGGTTTTAGCGTCATGACCATTTTGCTTTTACCCACATTAACTTCTTGTGGTTCGATCGTAAAATTCACTGCAAGTTTTGATAAGGGTGATGATTATTACACCGATAAAGGAATTGAACCGATTGAGCCAGAAGATGGCATGAAAGATAAATATAACTCCCAAACCGCGCTTAGTTTACTAACCCATCAAGAAAATGTAGTGGAACGAACTAAATGTGCTTTTCAACGTTGGGCTCTACATTCAATTCAAGATATCTGAAAAAATATACCATTACAAGAACCGGATAGTTACACAATTAATTTTTCATATGTTTTTAATTTAAAGAATTTAAATCTGGATTTTCAAAGTTCTTGATCTAATGAATCTTATCAATGCTTTTATCAGTTTCGTAACTATCGTATTGCAGCAGCCGGATGAAATGCAAGTGCTGAAAAAAATCATCAAGCTACATTGATTTTGTCGCCAATTAATTTTGATGCGGAAGTTGTCTCTGAATACAAACTATTAACAGACACGAATTGAACTACTATAACCAACCACAATACATTTGCTATTGGTGGTCACTCCTTAGACGCAATCGGTGTGATTCAACCATAAATTGCAACAATTAACGAACGAAATCGTAATTGTGATTGAATTTGTCAATCTTTATCAAGTATTGCTAGTAACCAAGCTTTGGCAGTGGTTGGACAATAATCAGAATTAACATACTTTTCTAGTTAATTTGCTCATATATCATACCTAAAATAACTGTTGGTACTCTTTTTAGGTATCTTCAAAGATGGATTATATGTACATTAGCACCACAATTTAATATTCCTATAATTATCAATAGGCTCCCTTGTTTTTATTTGAACACGGATATTAATCTAATGGTATTGCATTAATAATTGCATCTAATCATTCTTTAGCAATTGGACCACAGTAACCACTTCCTACATAATCTTTTAAAGCTTGTTTATAAATACCATTAAACGTTGCTTTACTACCAGCAATACCTGCACTACCAATTACTTGAATCGTAAAATCAGGTGATGGATTCTTATTAGAAATTGATGTCAGTGTTAGATTGTCACCTGGTAAATTTTCATTCCCTGTTTTGACAAAGTTACCAGTAAAAGTTACACCATTCCAA
>JAITPK010000024.1 GCA_031289475.1 Mycoplasmataceae bacterium
CTTTGAAATTGTATAAAGCGTTTGCTTCTGGTAACATTTGTGCTTTAAATAACGATGTATCCATCGTATTAGTATCTTCAAGTTCAGTTGGATGGTTATATAACATAGAAATTGGGAAAATCGCTGGTAAAGTGCTATCAGCATTAGACTGAATCCCTTGAAATACTGGTAAATAATCGTATTTTAAATTGTTGGGATCATCAGTTGGCGCAGAAGCCTGTGGAAAAGGTAAGAATGAATAAGTCGCAAATCCAATATATGCATTAGGACTAACGTTATGAATATTTTTATCAGAAAAAATATTGTCAATAGCTGGATCAATATAAGCGGCTCGCTGAGTACCAGCTTTAGTTGAAGCGATTTCTAGTTTATCGTAGAGACTTGTACCGAATGTTTTACCAGTAGGTGGAGTATAAGGAGTATAAAAAGGGTGATCTAAACTAGAATTTTTTGTCGCTACATTCCATTTTAGTGATTCAGCTCATTGATCTCGATCATAGTCTCCAACATGGCTAGAAAAACTATCTCAAGCATTTGATTTCTTAACTTGTTTTTGAACAACTGAAATGTCATCAATTAAATAATCTTTTTGTTGAAAGCTATGAGACTTAGTTGGATTGTAGTATGAAAACGATGTGTCCCCTGGGTCGATTATGAATGGAATGGCAACTGTAGACTCGCTGGAACCAATCGATAGTGGATAGAATGTATTTAGATAATTAGGGTCTTTATGATCATAATTGTATTTAGCCGTTTCACCATTTGGATAAAAATCGCTAAACGAAACATATGCTCCAAATGTAGATGCCTTAGATGGATTATTTGCATCAGATGGATTACCATTTCTAACAAAGTTTGGATCAATTGCTCCAGTTGGGTTACTAGTTCCCATCAATAATGGTGAAAATAATGGTGGACTAGCACCGCTATTTAGTGAATAATTGAAAACACGATGTGACGCACTGTATCAGTCAGTTGCTTGAGTTACAATATTTTTTGGACTTCCATCAGTGTCAGATTTTACTCCACCAAAATTATTTCAAGAATTTGTGGACGATGTTTCATTGCCATAATTAACATAAGGTCCAGGACCATACACGTAGCTTGCCAATTGATAATTAATTGATGATTCACCAAATTTGGCACCAAAATTACCTTCACCTAAAAGGTTTACCGAATCATATAAAAATTCATAAAATTGTTTGTTGTAGTCTTTGTTTGTTGGGTCGTCTTTGCTGTAATGATTAAATCCGCCATCAGTTCTACCGCTTGGATCGGCACCAAGATCAAGTTTACCAAACAATGCATTAAATCAACTATCAGCAACCGGATCACTACTATTCACAATTCCGTTTTGTGACATAAATTGCAATAAACCAGAATTAAATAAATTCGTAGTTGAAGCAATCGAATTTAACCCAAATGACGTCATAAGATTGAAATTACGTGTTGAGGTTGGAACTTGTTGCTTCGCTCTGAGAACACCACCGGTGGAATTTTTTACATCATTCGTTTCGAAATAATTTAAATTCTGATCAGCAGAAGTTGTTCATCCTGTGTTGTGATATGCTTTTGTATCTTTTTTACCATCATCAAATGCATTTCAATTTTTATCATTATATGGTGTTACATATGCATAGTTGTTAGTGCCACTTTTGGGATCAGTAAAAGAAATATAGGAATCAGGTAAATAATTACCAAATTCTTCAGTGGGTGAAAAATATTCATTATTAGGGTTGCTAGAATCAGTGTCTTGACCAATTGCATAACCTTTGCTGTCGTTGCTATTAAGCGCAACCGCACCACCACTAGTATCGCTTCTTAATCCTGCTCATGGACTACTTGTGCCAAGACCACCGATCATAATTGGCAAACTTCATTGTGATGTAGTTGAACAAGATGCTAAAACAATAGTTGGCGTAATTGCAACAATTGTTAACATGCTAATAATACTTAATTTAATGTAATTCTTTTTTTTCATTAAGACCTTGTGGAATATTAGTGAACTTTCTTTCTTCAAAACGGCTTATGTTTCGATGAAATTCTAAGTTAACTTCGCCAGTGGAACCATTACGGTTTTTAGCGATATCATATTTTACTTCAATAGTCGGTGCATCTTTAGAAGTATTTTCCATACCTTCTATTTCATCGGCTGCTGGTTTATAAATAAAACTTACAATATCTGCATCTTGTTCAATCGCACCTGAATCTCGTAAATCAGATAACATCGGTTTCGCATTACCGCTGCCTTTGCCACGTTCATCCATTTTACGATTTAATTGAGCCAATACTAAAACCGGTAACTTATGGATCTTAGCAATTTCTTTTAATTTACCAGAAAATTCAGCAATTTCTTGTTGACGGTTGTTGTAAGATCCACTTCTTGTTTTTGGTGTTTTGATTAAACCCAAATAATCAATTACTAACAATTTAATGCGATGGTGTAAACTAATTTGATTTACCTTAGATTGAATATCTAAAATATTTAAAGAACCATCGTCGTCAATATAAATTGGCAATTCACTTAATTCATCAATTGCATTGTTTACCGCTTGAAAATTAACTGGTGAAAGACGACTACGGTGATACGGCGATAATTCTACCATTGACATACACGAAACCAAACGATTGCACAATTGTTCTGAACTCATCTCTAAAGAGAACATCAAAACAATTTCATTATTTGGTTGTTTATCAGCGCGTTCTTTAATATCTCTGGCAGCATTTAACAAAAAATTTAAAGCTAATGCAGTTTTGCCAACACTGGGACGAGCTGCTAAAACAATCATTTCGCCAGCTTGAAGTCCGCTAATTCTAGTATCAATTGCTGGAAATCCAGTTGGTGTCCCAGTAATTTCTTCTTCATGAGACATAATTTTGCTTAAATGCTGTGCGTATTGTTTAGCAATATCATTAATAGAGGCAATTTTACTTGAATGCTTTGAATTTACAATTGTGCTAAAACGAGATTGTAAATTTCATAATAATTCATCAAATTTGATTGGATCCATATTAGTGTCAATTACATCTTCAGCAAAAGCATTAATTTGTCTTTTGATAGAAGCGTTTTTAATTAATTCAATATGATCATCAGCATCAGCGATAGATACAAATTTATGAGCTAAAGTTTTAATTACTAAAACATAATCATCAAATTGTAATTCTTTGTGCGCTTGAATGTAAGAAGTGATAGTGTGTTCATCAATCGCTTTGCCTTCTTCGTGCAAGGCAACAATAACATTGAAAATTGCCGCCATTTGTTTACTAACAAAATCTACTGGTTCTAATTTTAGAACAGCGTCTTCACCAACGGAAACATCACTAAGAATTTCACTAATTAATTCTTGTTCAATGTGTTCAATAATTTGATTGTTTGATATATTGTTATCCACGGTCAACTCCTTGTATATTTATAGACAATTTTGCCTTAATTGTTTTATAAAGATTAATTGTAATTTGATATCTTCCTAAACTTAAATTTTTTGCAGTTTTGTTATCGATCATAAACTTATCAATTTTAATTTGATGTTTTTCCAATAGTGCATCAATAATCTGTTTATGAGAAACACTCCCAAATACATTGTTGTCAAAAGCTTTTAAATGGAACAGTAGATTAACTTTTTCAATACTTTCTTTTAAAGCCTCGGCTTCGGCAATTTTCTTGGCTTCATCTTGGGCTAAAACCTGTAAATCTTGTTTTAAAACATCTTTGGCATTAGTTGTATAAGCAACTGCTAATTTATTCTTTATTAAAAAATTTTTAGCATAGCCGTCTTTAACTTCAACGACCTCGTGTTGCTTGCCTACACTCTTAACATCGCTCAAGAGAATAATTTTCATTATTAATCTTTAACGAATGGTAATAAAGCTACAACTCTAGCACGTTTAATAGCGTTAGCCACTAGTCTTTGGTGTCTAGTACAAGCACCTGTCACACGTCTTGGTAGTATCTTACCATTATGAGAAATGTATTTGCTTAATAGTTCAACATCTTTGTAATCAATGTGATTTACACCTTGCTGGCAAAGAAAGCAAATTTTCTTTCTCATGAATGGACGAAATTTCTTATTCATTGGTTTTCTAAATTCAGCCATATTTTACTCCTTATTAATTTCATCGAATCATTCAGTATTTTCGTTTGATTCATATTTTACTGGTTCAACTTTTTGTTTTTGTTGACCTTGGTTTTGACTTACAACTTGTTCAGGGAAAGCTTCATCAATCGATTTTTTTGTTTCAGGTTTAGCATTAGCAATATTTAATCCACTACCTGAGTCTCGTTTACTACCAATAGAATTGACAGCATCAATTACTACTTCAGTAGCATATGATGTTCTACCATCTTTAGTAGTAAAACTTCTTCGTGTTAATTTTCCATCAATGGCGACAAGATCACCTTTTTTAAGATAGGTATTGATAAAGTTAGCTTGATTTCTTCATGCAATGCATGGAAAGAAATAAGCTTCATTTTTATTACTATTGTCTTGTGTAGCAATAGTAACTCTTGCTTGTGCAATACCAGACTTAGTGGTATATGGTTCAGGATCAGCGGCTAGTCTGCCAACTAAAAATACTTTATTCATAGATTAAACTGTTTCCTTTTGAATATCCATCAATTCAGATTGCGCTTTTTCCTTCGCTTCTCTTTCTGCTTTAGCACGAATTTGTCTTTCTTTGAACTTCTTTGCTTTATTTTCGCTAACTTTAACTTTCTTAGGGTTATTAATCGCACGGTAACCATAATCCTTTTCAAGATTTATGATTAAGTGACGCAATACTGCCTTATTAATTAATGCAAGACGACGAAATTCCGCAATGTTTGCTGGAATTTTGCAATCAAAGTTATATTGTAAGTATCATGCTTTAGACTGACCATTGATTTGGTAAGTCATATCTCTTAAACCAAGTTCCGTTAGTTTAAAGTCTTCGCTATTGTCGATAGTTTTTATTAGATCTTTAATAGCAGTTTTAGCTGCTTTATCATCTAATGAGCCATCAACTAATAGCATAATTTCATATTTTGCCATAGTTTATTTAATGCACTCCTTATGGGTATTGTCTTTTTCAGACAAAGATTGCATTTAAGTATCTTAAATGCTCGGTAATTATATATAAAGATTAATTTATGGAAAAGTTTTGTTTGAGTTGCATTTATTAAGTCATTAAAAATTAATATAATGGTTGTAATATGTTAATTAAATCGATGTTTAAAAAAAGAATCACTGAATTCTCTGATCTATCCACTAACACCATTCGTGTTCTATCAGTTGAAGCTATTGGTCAAGCTAAATCAGGCCATCCCGGTATTGCCTTAGGCGCCGCACCAGTCATATATTCATTATTCCATGACCATTTAAACGTCAATCCTAAAGATCCCTATTATTTTAATCGTGACCGTTTTGTCTTATCAGCCGGTCATGGTAGTGCAATGTTATATGCCACCATGTTGATCTCAGGATATGAGTCGCTTACAATGGATGATTTTAAAAAATTCCGTCAGTTAAATTCTAAATGTCCTGGTCATCCTGAGAACCATGTACTTCCAGGCGTAGAGATTGGCACAGGACCTTTAGGTCAAGGTATTGCGATTGGCGTTGGTATGGCTATCGCTGAAACTAAACTTGCTAATAAATTTAATAAGTACGGGAAATTCATTAACCATAACACTTATGTTTTATTTGGCGATGGCTGTTTAGAAGAAGGTGTTAGTCAAGAGGCGATTGCGATTGCTGGTAGATTAAAGCTTAACAAATTAATTATGTTGTATGACTCTAATAAAATTCAACTTGATGGTAAAGTCACTGATTCCACTAATTATGATGTGAGAAAAATGTTTAAGTCATATGGGTGAAACTATATCAAGGTCAATAACGCAAATAACACTGCTAATGTATCGGAAGCCATTTCACTAGCAAAAATGAGTTCTAGACCTACTGTCATTGAATGTAGCACAATTATCGGTTATGGCAGTCGCTTGCAAAATACTAATGCTGTCCATGGCTCACCATTAAATCCTGAACAAATTCAAGAATTAAGAGATAACTTAGACTACAAAATTCCACCTTTTACAATTCATCCAAGTGTTGAAGAAGATATGTCAATTGTTAAAAAGCGTGGTGCTGACTCACAACGTCAATTTAACTTAGCGTTGCAAAGATTAGAAAGTAAAGACATTAATCTTTACAATCAATACATCAAATTAAGTCAGAATGAATTCAAATTTGATTGATCTTGATATAGCAACTTTCAAAATAAACAAGAAGTTGCTACGAGAAGTTTGTTTAGTGATGTGTTACAGCAAGCATTAGAGCATAACGATACTTTTATGGCGGGTGCCGCAGATTTAACCGCTTCTACTTTAATCACACATAAAAAATCCATCGCGCTTACTAATAAATCTAGAGATGGTCAAAACATATACTATGGCGTTCGTGAATTCGCGATGGCTTGTATTAACAATGGTATTACTGCTCACGGTGGTTGCAAAGCAATTACTGCAACGTTCCTTTCGTTTAGTGACTATTGCAAAAATGCAATCCGACTGGCTGCGATTAGTCATATTCCATCTATTAATGTTTTTAGTCACGACACCATTACTGTTGGCGAAGATGGTCCAACTCACCAACCGATTGAGCAAATACCTACATTACGATTAATTCCTAACCACTTTGTGTTTAGACCAGCTAACCTTGTCGAATGTGTTGTCGCTATGGATCATGCGATACACTCAAGTAATTCACCAACAACAATTATTACTTCTCGTGGTACTTTTAAACAATATCCAGCAGAGGCTGATGCTGCCAAATGCGGAGCATATGTAATTTATCCATGTGCAAAGCATCAATTAAATATTATTGCTACTGGTAGTGAAGTGGCAACCGCTATTGAAGTTGTTGAGTTACTAAAAGTACAAAAAATTAATGCTCGTGTTATTTCTATGCCTTCAGTAGAATTATTTGAATCACAGGGTGCTAATTACAAATCAACAATCTTGGATGGCAAATTAACCGTAAGCATTGAATTTGCTTCCACTGCACCATGATATAAATATGCAGATTTTACAATTGGTATTGATCAATTCGGTAAATCTGGTAAGCCGGCAGATGTTGTAGATTACTTTGATTTGACACCAGTGAAAATAACCGATAGAATAACTACGTGATATCATTCATTGAAAGAAGGTAAATAAATATGCTTTATGGATTAATATTCGGCACAATAGGAGCATTAATAGTCGGTGGATTATTAGGTTTCTATATCGCCACTAAAGTGTTTAAGAAACAGATGCGCGAAAATCCTCCAATCACTGCCGACCAAATTCGTGCGATGTACGCTCAAATGGGGCGCAAACCATCTGAACAACAAATTCAACAAATTATGAATATGATGAAAAGCCAAGGTAAAAAATAACTATGCAAATTAAAAAAAAGAAGAAGCTTAGTAGAAAGAAAAAATGAATCATTGCTAGTTCTGTAATTGGTGGCTCATTAGTTATTATTAATTCTTGTCTTTGAATTCCTTATGCCGTTAATTATTTAAACATCCCTGGCGAAAGGTTTGTTAATGCTCAGGGTGGTTGAGCTAAAGATGTAGATGGTCAATCATGAATGTCTCACATAGATCCAAACAAGTCTCTTTCTAAAATCAACATTCCTTGTGGACACGATGCTGGAACAAAAAATATTAGCTTTATCCCTTGAACTGTTTCTACTCAAGCATATTCAATTGAAGACCAGCTAAATGCCGGGATTCGTTTTCTAGATGTTAGAGTTGTTACCGATAAAGTCAATAGCAATCGATGGTATATCAATCATGGGCCTGGCGAATGTTCAGATGATAGTGGAAATGTTTTATACTACGATGCAGTTGAAGGAATCGTTCACAATTTTTTAATTAAACATCCATCCGAAACCGTGTTTATGTCAGTCTTCCCAAGAGATGACCCCAATTTTGATAAAAAGAAGTTTTTGGATTGCAGTTTTAATGACCAGATTTTAGATAAGCAGGATTATTATTACCGCGGCTTAGGAATTCCCACTCTTGCCCAAAGTCAAGGAAAAATCATTATGGTACATAGGTTTGATTTGGAATTAGCAGATGGAAGTTTTTTACCACCATTTGGAATAGACACTTCATCATGAAGCAAAAATGACGTAATCAACAATATGGTGACTATCGGTGATGATAATTCTAATTACACAGGCATTGTTCAAGACAATTGATCTAACCATAATCCTAAAGACAAATGATACAATTGCATAAAACCGTGTATTGACAAAGTTCCACAACCATCTAATGATGATAAAGATTTTATTTTCATAAATGGTTTTAACGCACAAGGGTCTCCATTTAATTATGGACCATTACCTTATCCAAGATTTATGGCCAAACAAATAAATGATGCATTTTTAAAAACAACATTAAATTACAAACAATGATATGGTTGATATTTTTTGGATTCATATAAAGGTGATTTATCAAGTAACTTTAATATTGCACGCAAATTGTATGTAACTAATGAATTCTTTAGGTAGCATTTATTAAACTTATAATCAACCACTCACATGGCTAAATTTATTAAATCTGCAAGCTCATTCGATAGTTGGATTAAAGATCAAACTACCGAAATTTGTTTTGCTGGTAGAAGCAATGTTGGTAAATCATCTATCATCAATGCTTTGGCTAATCAACAAATTGCCAAATCATCAAAAACCCCTGGTCGAACTCAATTAGTTAACTTCTATGATTTTGGTTCATATCGTTTGGTGGATCTCCCGGGATACGGTTATATGCTTGGTGGTAATAAGCTTCGAAATGATATCACTAAAATCATTGATGAATATTTAACTCAAAGAGTTAATCTATATGCTATTTTTCAAGTGTGTGATGCTAATGTTGTGACTGAATTAGATAGTGAAATGTCTAAATATTTTCAGAAGCGTTTTAAAAATCATTACATATTGCTTAACAAAATTGATAAAGCTAACATTTCTAAATATCAAAATCAATTACCATCTATTGCCAAATTCTTACATGTCCAACCAGATAAAATCATTTTAATTAGTGCTAAGAACAAACTCAATATATCAAACATTAAGACTACAATTGTCAAAACACTGCAAGCAATAAAATAAAAAACGAATGGACTCGCCATTCGTTTTTATTGGTTAAGACTGTAACCATTACAGTTAAAGGGTTCCTATCTCGGCGCCACCCTTCCTTACCTATATTGCTACAGCGTAAGTACTCGAAGTGTTTCTTGAAATGCTTAGGTATTATA
>JAITPK010000046.1 GCA_031289475.1 Mycoplasmataceae bacterium
AAGAAAAATGTAACATGAGCATATTTTTCTGTTTCGGCAATTCTTAATTGTCTTAAGTTGTTATTAGCAATTACTTCTCCTAACACGTTCTTTAAATGTGTTGGTGGATAAGCAATTGCCGATGGCACAATTCCCTCGTAAGTCATCATTGTGACGAAGTAAAGATTTTTACGGCGAGTTGTTGGAGTGTAATCATAATATGATGAACCATAAATCATGTGTGACAATTCACGGGCACGGTCTGGTCTGAAATTAGCAAAAATGACAGCATCATTATCTTGAATCGTAACTTCTTGTTTTGCAAACGATTTGTTTAATGCTGGCAATAAAAATTCATCGGTTACTTTTTGCTCATACATTTTTGTGACGTAATCACAAGGATTGTCAAAATAATTTTTAGCATTTCCTAATAATGTTTCATATGCTGTATCAACACGTTCTCAACGTTTGTCTCGATCCATTGCATAGTATCTTCCAGAGATTACACCAAGCTTTGCTTGGTATTGTTTTATCGCAGGTAGAATTGCTTTAGTAAAATCGTTTTTTAAAGTCATTGGTGGAACATCACGGCCGTCACCGAAAGCATGAAGAACAACTGGCACGTTATTTTCATATCCGAGTTTTAATAAACCAATAATGTGTTCAAGATTGGAGTGAACACCACCAAAACTTGTTAATCCCATAATATGGAGTTTGCTTTTGTTTTGTTTGGCATGATTAATCGCTTTTAAAAAAGCATCATTATGATAAAATCCGCCATCTTTTAAGTCTTTGTTTATTAAAGATAGGCCAGTATAAACAATTCGACCTGCGCCAATATTCAAGTGGCCAACTTCGGAATTACCCATTTGACCAATTGGCAAGCCAACAGCTTCTTCAGAAGCTAACAATGTTGTGTGTGGATATTTATTCCATAACATATCAATGTTGGGCTTGTTGGCCAAAGCGACAGCATTACCTTGCTTATGGTTGCGTCAACCGACGCCGTCCATAATGATCAAAATAGTTTTTTTCATTATTTAACCTTGGCTTGTGAATATTCAGGAACAGATTTGATGATACTATAGAACTTCTTAGCGTCTAGAGAAGCACCACCAACTAAAACACCGTCCACATTTTTAACACGAAGAATTTCTGGAGCATTCTTATCATTAACACTACCGCCGTAGAGTAAAGAAACTTTATCAATGTTGCTACCGAGTATAGTCTTAAGAATCTTTTTAATTTCTACAAATGTTTTTTCAATAATATCGTTAGTTGCCGTTTTGCCTGTACCGATTGCCCAAATTGGTTCATAAGCAATCACTAAGTTTTCCACATTTGATAAATCAATATTTGCCAAGTCGCTATGAAGTTGTTGGTTTAAAACTTCAATGGTTTTGTTAGCTTCAAATTCTTGCAACGTTTCACCAACACAAAGTACTGGAGTCATACCTTCTTTAAGAAGCGTTAAAACTTTCTTGTTGATTACAGAGTCAGATTCATTTAAATGTGAACGAACTTCGGAGTGACCAACCAAAACTGTTTTGACATTGAGTTCTTTCAACATATTAAAAGAAATTTCACCTGTATAAGCCCCATTAACCTCAGCATTCACATTTTGTGCCATTGTTAATGTAGGGGTTTTATTACAAGATCCAAACGGGATAATACCAACATATGTTGGTGCAATACCAACGACAATGTTCGCCTTGTTAAATAATTTGTCTTTCTTTAATAAAGCATTAAACTCCATACAAAAACCTTGTATGTCACTAAATGTTTTATACATTTTTCAATTTCCAAGCACTAATTTTTTCATTTTTAGACTCCTAACATTTGTTTAAAAATTTTGTCTAACTTATTATATTGATTTATCAATATATTTTGATTGATACCGCTCAAGTTATAGTAGATTTTAAATTTTGGTTCAGTACCGCTCATTCTAAATTTAATTCAAGAATCACCTTCAAGATGTCATTCCAAGCAATCACCGATTTTATTTCATAAAATCTTTTTAATTTTGTAATCACCGATTGTTCTTGATCGATATTTTTTAAACATATTCATTTTGCTAATAATTAATGGTTGCCAGTCCAAAACGTCGAAAGTGTAGGAAACAGTTTTACCAAACCAATGTCCATATTGTGGATAGATTTCCTTTTCAAGGATATCCACAAAATCCATATTTTTAAGCCGATAGACATCATATATTTCTAAAGCTAAAGCAGAAGCTGTAAACGAGTCTTTATCACGATCAATAGTTGTGTTTAATGCTCCAATGGCTTCCTCAAAGGCGACTACAAATTCTCCGCGATTGCCAATTTCTGTAACCTTAGCACCCATTCACTTAAAACCAGTACCGGTTCGATGTACCTTAGCGTTGTGCTTTTTAGCAATCCTGTCAATAAGATATGTGGAAACATATGATGAAATGATGTATGGTGTTTTGGTAAACTTTTTGTTTTTCAATACATAGTATGTGTAGATTGTACCCATTTCATTACCGGTCATTAATCTTCATTTACCTTGATGTTTAATACAAACAGCCATTCGGTCAGCATCAGGATCAACACCAATCGCAATGTCACTTTTAACTTTGTTAGCTAGTTTAATTGATAAATCAAATGATTCAATAACCTCTGGATTGGCGATTGGTGAGTTAATAAATGATGGACTAAAGAAAGTTTGTTGGGTAACAGGCTTAATATTGAACTTTAGCTGTTTTAAAAACTTTGGTAATAGTTTACTAGCCGTTCCATGATGAGCCGTGAAAACAACGGGATATGTTTTTGTTTTGCTTGTAATACCTTTGTTAATTAAGACTACACGCGCGTCTTTTAAATAGTTATCAACAATGGAGTTAGATAGATAACTAATTAATTTACACTTGGGTGCATATGTGTAAGCAATAATATTTTGAGGTTTTAAAAAGTTCTTGACAATGGTGTTTGCCACATCAGGTAATATTTGTCCGCCATCATTGTGATACGCTTTAAACCCGTTGTATTCTTTCGGATTGTGGCTAGCCGTGATAATTAACCCGCCGACTGAATTTGTTTGTCTAATGGCATAAGAAACGATCGGAGTCGGCATTAGTTGGTTGTCAGCAAATAGTAAAACCTTAATTCCAAATGAAGAAACAACATCCGCTACCAACATTGCAAATTTATCAGAGTTCAAGCGGTTATCATGACCGATTACGATTGTTTTATTCTTGCCATACGCACGCAATATATATTTAGCATATGCTTGTGCAAGGTTAGCATAAGTAAAACGATTCATTCGAATAGTTCCCATACCCATTTTGCCTCGAACACCAGCAGTTCCAAAGGACATGGGTGCTTGTGTGAAATAAATATCTTGTTCTTTATGTGCAAGGCGTTTAATTTCTTGTTTTTCTTTTGGCGTTAGCCTTGAAGATTGCAATCATTGCTTACAAAGATTGTTCATTATTTACCTTTTAGTTTAAAACCGTAAGGTAATAGTTCCTTGACTGTATAAGTTTTAACCTTACCATCGCTTGAGTACACATAGATGTTTGCATTAGAAGGGAAGAATTCATTAATAACTTGTCGGCATGCACCGCACGGTGTTACATCATTTGCTTTAGATGAGCTTAACAAATAAAGATTCTTAAATTTCTTTGCCCCGTGTGTGATAGCGTTATTAATTGCATTTCTTTCAGCACACATTGAAGTTGGATAAGATGAATTTTCGACATTAACACCATTAAATCAGCCTTTATCTGTTTCGACAGTTGCTGCTACTTTAAATTTAGAATAAGGTGCGTACGCGTTATTAATTATTTTTTTTAATTCTTGATATTTACTGATCATACTATTTCATTACCTTTACAATAACCGGACTAATTTTAAGTGGTTTTTGGTTTATTTCAAGATTATTAACAAAGTGAGTGATGGCTTCTTTTTTAATTGGTTTAGATGAATATAGAGTTGCTACCACATCGCCTTTATGTACGGGTTCGTTTCTAATCTTATTTAAGTATATTCCTGCTTGATAGTCTAGAGGGTCTTCTTTTCTTAAACGACCAGCGCCAAGAAAGAACGATGATAGTCCAACAGATTTGGTAGACTTGTAATTTACAAACCCAGACTTACTAGCTTTAATTTCATAATGATACTTGGGATGAAAATATTCACCACTAGTAATTAGTTTTTCGTTTGCTCCTTGCGCGCACACCCATTTATAAAATATCTTGAGTGCAGCACCATTGCTGATAACTTCATCAATTAATATTTTGGCTTTATTGCGATTATTAACTTTTTTTGTAGTTATCAAAATATCAATTAAAAAGTCATAAATTAATATTTTTACTTCGTTGCATTCTGGATTACCTTTTAAGAACTCAATTGAAGATTTAATTTCTAAAGCATTGCCAATAGCTCGCCCTAATGGTTGAGTCATATTCGTAATGTGTATTAAACATTTACGCTTGTACGCCTTAAATATCTTGAGAAGCTCGTTAGATAGTTTGGTAGCATCTTCAATTGTGCGATTAAAACCACCATCGCCAACTTTTACATCTAAAAAAATGTAATCAGTTTTTAATGCGAGTTTTTTACTAGCGATAGAGCTAGCTATTAACGGGATGGATTGTACTGTTCCAGTAGAGTTGCGTAACGCGTAAAGAAATTTATCAGCGGGGACAAGATCTTCAGTTTGCGAAGCAATGAACATCCCGACAGTTTTTAATAACGATAAATATTTTTGCTTGCTAATATTACAATTAACGTTAATTGATTCTAATTTATCGATTGTTCCACCAGTATGTCCGAGACCTTTTCCAGATAGTTTAGCAACCTTGAGTCCTAGCGCTACACAAATTGGTGCAAGGATTAAAGAAACTTTATCACCAACACCCCCTGTAGAATGTTTATCAATCTTAATTCCTTTGACACTTGATAAATCAACAACATTCCCTGAATGCAACATTGCATCCGTTAGATAATAAATTTCTTGGTCATTTAACCCGTTAAGGTTAATCGCCATTAACAATGCTGCTGCTTGGTAATCTTTAATAGTGTGCAATTTAGTGTAGGCATTGATAAAAAAGTTAATTTCTTCTTTAGAAAGGATTTGTTTGCTACGTTTTTTTTCAATGATTGTTAAGATGTCCATTACTTACCTTGCATTAATGAAACGCCGCGAGATGTTCCGATTCTATTTGCGCCAGCTTTAATCATGGCAACCATGTCATCGAAAGTTTTAACGCCACCCGACGCTTTGATTAATGCTTTGTTCCCAACTTGTTTTTTAAACAAAGTAATGTCAGCAACAGTTGCACCACCGGTGCTGAAGCCAGTTGATGTTTTAATAAAGTTAGCCTTGGCTGCTAAGACACATTTACAAGCATTAATTTTATCAACGGTTGATAATAACGATGTTTCCACAATTACTTTCAATGTGTGTTTACCACAAACTTTTTTAACGGCTTTAATTTCGTTAATCACATTCGATAACTTTTTAGCTTTTAATCATGAAATGTTAATGACCATATCAATTTCATTAGCGCCGTTTTTAATGGCATCTTTAGTTTCAAACATTTTGGTGTTGGTAGTATTGCTTCCTAAAGGAAAACCGATAACGGTACAAACTTTAACATCACTACCTTTTAATTGTTGTTTGCAAAGACCGACATAATCAGGGTTAACACAAACTGACATGAAGTTATATTGCTTAGCTTCCTTACAAAGCGTGATGATTTCACTTTGGGAAGCATTTGCTCTTAATAACGTGTGGTCAATGTATTTGTTGTATTTCATATTAAATCCTAATTGCAGTTTCTAAACCAAGGACTACCATGTCTTTCAAAGATGTTTGTCTTTCTTCAGGCGACATTGATTTTTTAGAAACAAACGAATCACTCACAGTTAAAATGCATAAAGCGTTCTTTTTGTTGCGGATGGCATTTGCATATAATGCAAATGCTTCCATTTCCACGCCAAGTAAACCTTTTGAATCACGCATTCTTTTGTTTCAAGGGATTGATGAATAAAATGCATCTTCTGACAAAATCTTGCCTTCTATAACTTTAATATCAAGTTGTTCGGCGGTTTTTTCACAAAGTGCCAATGTTTTTGGTGTTGCTTTCAGAATTTTTTGTGGAGCATTAACACCAATTTCACTTGCATAAGTTGAATGACTATAGGCTTCTTTGGCAATAATAACACTACCAACATCTGCTTGCTTGATAAATGATCCAACAGAACCAATACGAATGATGGTATTTACTTTGTAAAAAGCGAATAGTTCATGGGAATAGATGCCGATTGAAGGTATACCCATCCCATGAGCCATTACTGTAATCTTTTTATTTTTATAGGTTCCAGTATATGCATACATCCCACGGACATCATTAACTAATTTAGCGTTGGTTAAATATTTTTCGGCAATTCATTTAGCTCGTAGCGGATCACCAGGCATTAAAACCACTTTGGCAATTTCGTTTAATTTAGCTTTATTATGTGGTGTCATTATTTCTTCCTCTTTTTCATTCATTCTATAAACGCATCATTTATAGTATTAATTTGTAAGTTTAATTTATCAATTTGGGTTTGGTCAACGTTAGTTTCTTTAGAAAGGTGTCAAATTTTAATGATTTTGTTGGCGATTAACAATTCATATTTAGTTTGTTGGATTTGAATGACAATTGCATTAAGACGTTCTTCAGCCTTGTTGCTTAATTTATTACGAAAATAACTTGTATTAAACTGATCAGATAATAATTCGTTAAAATATTTTAAAGCTAAACCGTAATCTTTAGCAATGTCGTTTTTACTTTCACTATGTGATTTTAAAAAGTTATTAAGATTCTCATCATTGATTGTTTCAGTTTTAGTGTGCAAATATAAAATTCCTTTAAGAATTAATTTTTGTTGAGTTAAATCAAATTCTGAATTGATGGAAAGTTCTTCCACCACTTTGCTTACTAATGATGGGTTGGCAATGATTGTCATAATTAATCGGTCATAAGCTACCGATAGTGTTTTGCGTAGCGTTTTGATTTTGCTTTCCGATTCGGCAATCATTTTATTAGCTTCGGCTTTTTCTGGTATCACATCTTTTTGGTTTACTTCTGGTTCGATAAATTTTTTGTCTAAACCAAAATCGTTTGTCGGCTTATATGGTCTAGGGGTATAACTACTGTTATAAGCAGGCTTATCAGTAACGTTTAATTTGTTTATGTCTTGATCAAATTTAGATTTCAAATCTTCAAAAGCCAATCCAGATTTTTCAGACAACAATTTTAGATGTTGCTGTCGGAGCAACAATGAATTATCACCAAAGTCTACCATATGTTTAATAACCATGTTTACGGACTTTTGGATTTCATCCAATGGTTTTTTAGTAGTAAATTCGTTGTTGATGTAGAAAGTTACAAAATCAACACGGTCTTGTAAAATGTTATCGATTGCTTCTTTGCCGTTTTTATTTATTAGCTCATCAACATCCTTTATTGATTTATTGTATGGGCCAACAACAAAAGTATTAAAACCATTCTCCATTAATTTTTGTCCATTTGTAACGGTGGCCATAACGCCAGCATCGTCATTATCAAATGATAAAATAACGGTGTCTAACTTTGTTAGAGTGCTTAAAGCATTCAAATGTTCGTTTGTTAAGGCAACACCCATTGTCGCCACAACATTAGGATAACCGGCACGAGTATAAGCAATGGCATCCATAAAACCTTCAACGACAATAATTTTGTTGCTATCATGCATCTTAGCACGATGAAAATTAAACAAAACATTAGATTTAGAAAATAATTTAGTGGTAGAAGTGTTTAAATATTTGGGTTCAACACCTTGTCTAGTGGTTCTACCACTAAAAGCCACTAAATATCCGTTATTGTCATAAATCGGAATCATGATCCGATCATTAAAGAAGTCAAATATTTTGCCTTCTTGAGTAATAACGATTAATCCACTATCCGATAATTCTTTTTCATTTCAAATTAATTCTTTACCTCGATTGGTGCCAAACATTTCGTCGGCATTGCTTGCCATTCGATAAATTAAGTCTTTACTGTTAGGAGCATAACCAAATTCAAAAGTTTTGATAATGTCATTATCTATACCTCTTTTATTTAGGTAATCAATCTTATCTTGATTTTCTGGATTAAATAGAAACCCACGATATCATTCGTTAACTTGTTTGTTAGCATCGATCATTCTTTTGATTTTTGGGTCTAAATATGTCCCAGAATCGTTAATGTTCAAAGCACTATCGTCATACCCAATTAATTTAGCTACCATTCTAACGGCTTCAATGAATGGGACTTTTTTATATTGTTGTACAAAACCAAACACATTACCTTTGGTATTACACACAAAACATTTAAATATTTTCTTTTTAGGAGAAACAACTAATGAAGGATTCTTATCAGCATGGAATGGACAGATACCAACGTAGTTATTACCTTTACGAGTTAACTTGATAAAATTTGAGATAACAGCCACGATATCGGCTTTATCTTGAATTTCCTTGATAATGCTAAAGTTAACTTTTTGAAGCATTAGACTAATATTCTTTCTTAAAGAAGTCTACCAATTTATTAATCGCGATTCTTTCTTGTTTCATCGAATCACGGTGTCTGATAGTAACGCTCTTGTCATCGTTTGCTTCAAAATCGTAGGTAATACAATAAGGCGTGCCGATAGCATCTTGTCGGCGATAACGCTTGCCAATAGAACCGCTTACATCATAAACGGTCTCAATACCGGCATCCACTAATGTTGTGAAGACTTTGTTTGCTTCTTTATTAAGTTTATTAACTAATGGCAAAACAGCTACTTTATAAGGTGCTAAAGCGAAAGGAAGGTGTAACACTTCTCTTGTTTCATCATCTTTGAGTTTTTCAATTTCTAATGCATCAACAACAATCGCATATAGTAATCGTTCAACACCCACAGAAGGCTCAATAACAAACGGAACGACCTTTTCGTTGTTAGTTTGATCTAGATATCATAAATTCGCCTTAGAATGGGCTGCATGTGCTTTTAAATCAAAGTCCGTACGGTTAGCGATGCCTCATAATTCACTTCAACCGTGTGGAAAGTGGTATTCGATGTCAATGGTTCGCTTCGAGTAATGTGATAGTTCATCTGGTTTATGTTCTTTTAGGTGAATATTGGTTTCGTTTATTTTTAATGTTTTAAATAAGAACTTTTTAATTTTTTCTAATTGATCGTTGAATACATCTTCAGCTTGTTTTGGATATACGAAGTATTCTAGTTCCATTTGTTCAAATTCGCGAGTTCGAAAAATAAAGTTACCGGGGGTGATTTCGTTACGGAAGGTTTTACCAATCTGACCAACTGCAAACGGCAATTTCAGCCTTAAACTACGTTGTATATTGAGAAAGTTAATAAAAATACCTTGTGCAGTTTCTGGTCTTAAATAAATGGCGTTGGAGTCATCTTCAATCACACCTTGATGTGTTTTAAACATTAAATTAAACTTGCGGATTGGTGTTCAGTCAGATTTACCACAGACTGGACACTTTACTTTGTTCTCTTTAATAATTTTTTCTAATTCAGTAAAACTGGTTTGTTCAGTGACCTTGGCGTTTTTTACTGATTCTTCAATTAATTTATCCGCTCGAAAACGATTGTGGCATCCCTTACAGTCAATTAATGGGTCACTAAAATTACTGAGGTGTCCGCTAGCTTTTCAAATATTGTTATTATTTAATATAGAACTATCTAATCCAACGGCTTCAGGATTTTTTGTTACGAATTCGTTTCATCACAAATTTTTAATGTTTCTTTTTAACAAAACACCAAGGGGACCATAGTCTCATGCGTTAGCAAGACCACCGTATATTTCTGAGTTAGCGAATACATAACCGTAATTTTTTAAAAAGTTGACTATTTGTTCTTGTGTTAGTGCCATATGAATTAATGCTTTTGTTATTATAATGTATGGGCTTTATATTTGCATATTTCTATTTATTTTGCAATATAATTTGTTGTGGCTTTTAGAGAGAGAGAGAGAGAGAACAACGGCGTAGCCGTTACTTTTATTCATCTATCTAATAAGACGTTAGCGCCTGCTAGTGTCTTATTTTTTTGTCATAGTTAACAACATAGGGGAAAATAATATGAGTACAAGCAAAGAAGCAAAGAAAAGATTGCAATATAAGGAAAAAAATAATAGAAGTAAAATTTGGCCCATTGTTTTGGCAATATTTGGGGGAGCGGTGATTGTGGCGGGATCTATCGTTCTTACAGGATATTTATTTTGTAATAAAAATCCAACGCCACCGAGTCCAGTTGAAAAAAATTACACAATAAAGACCGATGGGACGGATGAGTATTTTAATGTTAATGATGACACTCAATCATTAACTGGTTGAAAAATTGGTGGCGAAACTGGTGAAAGTGATAAAGATTTTTATGCCGAGAAATACACAGGGCTTATTATCCCAACAGGCATAACTTCCATTAGTCAAAACGCCTTCAATGGTTGTATTTCCTTCCGTGATAGTAACCAACCAATAAAATTGGATTTTCATCTATCACCATCTTTTACTTCCATCGGTGGTAATGCTTTTTGAGATTGCGTTGGGATCACCAGTGTAGATTTTTCTGGAAATGATGCAAGCACCACAATAACATCTATTGGTGCTTATGCTTTTTATGGTTGTAAATTGTCTAACGTTACTTCTGGTGCAGGAATCACAGAAATAACTCCTAGCAATAAAAGCTGGGGAGATGATTTCCATGTTTTTGGTTTGAGCACTTTTGTTCCCAATCTTGATTACACAAAAGTTCCTTTATACGCTTCGGGATGTGGCTGTTTAGTTTATGGAACCTTTGCGCCAACCGGATCTGCAACAACTTCCGTTTGTTCTGATGCCTTTTCTGGGTGTGGTGGTATTACCGCTGTAGATTTTTCAAATCTTACTGGAGCTGGAAAAATCAATATTGGCGATAGTGCCTTTGCTAGTTGTTTATTGTCCGATATCGTTCCTGGTGCAGGGATTGACGATAGAACTCCCAACGGCTGAGGTAGCTTACATATTTTTTGTTTGGAAACTTTTGTCCCCGACTATACAAATGATGCAATATCTTTATCCAACTCAGGTTGCGGTTGTTTAGTTTATGGCACTTTTGCACCAACAGATGCCACAACCTCTATCGGTTCTTACGCATTCTATCATTGTGCAGGAATTACAGCAGTAGATTTTTCTCATTATACATTATCATCAATTGGTGAACAGGCCTTCGTACAATGTCTAGGAATTCATTCTTACACATTCGCAAGCACTCAAAAATATGATTCAGATTTTACGATCGGCTCTTATGCCTTCTTGTGTTGTGCATCTTCTGGTAAAATTATTTGCAATAATTGTTGCGTGTCTACAAATTTGCTAAGTGAAATGATCGCTCATTCTTCATCATGGATGATGGCGGGTTATTGGACAACTGCTATTAGCTAAAAATTAAAACGAATACCAATTTCAAAATGTTTTGAGTGGAAGGATTGTAGTTTTCTCACCGATAAACGCTTCATTTTGCATGCGGGAATCTATAGTTGATTTTCTTGATATTGCTATAATATATTATGACTCATATTTCTAAGAAAAAAATCACGGTATTCTCAACGATATTAGCAAGTGGTTTATTATTTGGTGCAGCATTATCTATTGCATCTTGTTCTGGGATGTCGAAAACAATCAACCCTTTCTTTTCTTCGTTTGAAGAAAATGATGCTTATACCAACAGAGAATGTAGTACACCAACCAACATCAGTCTTTTAGAAACCCAACGCACCACTGGACCAACTAATGGTTATGGAACAAACATTGACAATGGACCAGTCGGGTACACTGGGTTACATTCATTTGAATATAAAGCAACGTATATCAATGATCAAACTAGAACTACTTTTAGTAACTACATCTATAAAGATTTAAATGTTGTAGTTGGCAAAGACACAGAGTTCTCTTATAAAATATTTCCTAACTTTGCCGACAATAGTGATGATTTAAATCACAATTTAAATTATTTAGCGACATATGCATCAGTTGATTTACTATATAACGATAATGCCACGCCTGGAAAA
>JAITPK010000035.1 GCA_031289475.1 Mycoplasmataceae bacterium
AAAAATAAAAAAGCCTATTTAGTAACCAATGTGGTTTGCCACAATCATCTACTAGATGGTTTTGAATCGTTTCTACATGAAGTGATGAAAACATCGCCTGATGCTTTTTTAGTAACTGATCCGAGTATTTATAAAAAAATTCAAAAGCATTATCCGAAGACTGCCATTCATGTTTCTACACAACAATCGGTAACTAATTCTAAGTCAGCTTTATTTTGAGCTAGAAATGGTGCAAAAAGAATTGTGACTGCTCGAGAAGTTTCTTTAGAAGAAATTAAACTAATGATTAAGAATGTTCATAACGAAATTGAAATTGAAATGTTTGGGCATGGGGCAGTTTGCATTGCCTACAGTGGTCGATGCATGTTAAGTAGCAACTTTTGTTTAAGAGATGCTAACAATGGCGGTTGTGCTCAATCATGTCGGTGAGTTAGCGAACTATATAGAAATAACAAATCGTTGTCTAAAACATTTAGCATGTCAGCAAAAGATATGTGCCTTATTAACTATGTTAAGGAAATGGCTGATGCTAATATTAGTGCCTTAAAAATTGAAGGTAGAATGAAATCAGAACATTACATTGCAACCGTAGTAAATGCTTATCGTAAAACAATTGATGCAATTTATGATAAAAAAACATCTTCTACTGAATATGTGGATGATGTTTTAAAAGCAGCCAATCGTGATGTTTCATTTGCGTGATTTAAAGGTAATCCAACCAAAGAAGAAATGCTCTATCATGAGATTCCCAAAAAAGTAAATCAACTATTTGCTTTTATAGTTGATTCCAAGATTGGCGACGACACTTACAAAGTAACATCACGTAATTATTTTAAAAAATCTTATGATTTTCTAGTTCTCAGTAGAAACCTTGAACATATTGAAAACATTAAAATATTAGAAATCAAAGATCAAGATGGTTTATTAATTGATGTTGTTAATAAACCAATGAGCAAATTAATTATTAAATTTAACAAAAAAATTAATTTGACAAAAAATGACATGTTAAGAATTAATAATATTTAAATGCATCAACGTTGATAGTAAGACGTTATTGTTTTATAATTATTTACTATGAAAAAAACTAATAAAAAAATATTAACAAGTGCGAATGCAATTCCACTTGAAGACGATAATACATCATTGACAACTGGCAATGGAAAACGTGGTAGTGATATCACGGCTTTAGGCGATGTGAACTTAGTTGAAAAACTTGCTCATTTCACAAGAGAGAAAATTCCAGAACGTATTGTTCATGCCAAAGGTGCTGGGGCACATGGTGAATTTACATTAACAAAAGACATGAGTGAATACACGATGGCAAAATTCCTCAACGGTAAAGGTAAGAAAACGCCGATGTTTGTGCGTTTCTCTACCGTTGGTGGTGAAAAAGGATCAGCCGATGCGGCTCGTGATCCGCGTGGATTTGCATTAAAGTTTTACACTGAAGAAGGTAACTATGATATGGTTGGGAACAATACACCAATCTTCTTCATTCGTGATGCCATGAAATTCCCTGATTTTGTGCATACACAAAAAAGAGATCCAAAAACAGGACGTGCCGATGCTAATATGTTTTGAGATTTCTTATCACTAACTCCAGAATCGCTTCACCAAGTATCTTTCTTGTTTAGTGATCGTGGTACACCAAAGGACTACCGTCATATGGATGGATTTAGTAGTCACACATACATGTGATACAACAAAAATAAAGATTATGTATGAGTTAAATATCATTTCATTACTGATCAAGGCAATGAAACATTAACTGAACAACAAGCAGAAATACTTCGTGGCAAAGATCCCGACCATGCTACTCGTGATTTATACGAAGCAATTGAACAAAAGAATTTTCCGTCTTGAAAATTTTGCGTGCAAATTATGACTAAAGAACAAGCGATGAAATATCGTTTTGATCCATTTGATGTTACTAAAGTATGATTCCATAAGGACTTCCCTCTAATTGAAATCGGTAAATTTAAATTAAATAGAAATCCGGAAAACTTTTTTGCCGAGGTAGAACAAGTTGCGTTTGCACCAACTAATTTAGTACCAGGTATTGCTTTCAGTCCTGACAAGTTACTACAAGGTAGATTGTTTGCATATCGCGATGCCCAAAGATATCGTTTAGGTGTAAATAATACAGAAATACCAGTTAATCATCCACATGTACCAGTTCACAATTATCAAAAAGATGGTTGAATGACAATTGATAATAACAAGAATTCAAAAGTTAATTATTTTCCTAATAGTGTTCCAGGCGAACCTTATCCAATTCCAGAAGTTGCAATGCCTAAATTAAAAATTGATGGAACATTAACACGACATACGCAAACCATTAATGATAATGACTTTTATCAAACTGGTGAATTTTGGAGACGTGTATTAAGCAAAACTGATCGTGCGCATTTAGTTAGTAACATTGCTGGTCATTTAGGCAATGCTAGAAAAGAAATCCAATATCGCCAAGTCGATTTATTTTATCGTGCAGATAAAGATTATGGAATCTCAGTTGCTAAAGCTTTGGGATTAGATATTAAAAATATAAGGTAAGCAATTTATCTTTTCACACTATTAAATACAGCTTTTGCCATTTCGGCTTTGCCTGCGACGTTTTTGTTAAAATGTGTATTCAATCATTTAATGTCATTATCACTAACTTTGTTAATTTGTTTAAAGTCGGTATATTTTTTAGGCATCCCCAATAAAGTTATAAAACTATCTAATGCTTTAAAAAATTCATTAATTGTTTTTGTTTCAAAAACTGACTTGCCAATTTCTAATGCATAAGCTAGAAAAGTTTTATTTCTTTTTGTCATGTATTGTAAATAGTGTGGTGTTAATAAAGCCAAACCAGCTCCGTGTTCTACATCTCATAAACCACTAACAGCATGTTCCAATCGGTGTGTCATTCAATCCCCACCAGCAGTGTGAAAGTGTGCTAATCCATTTAATGCTCACGATGAAGTCCATAATAAATTACTTCTTGCATCGTAGTTCTGATTATTCTTTTTTAATTTTTTAGCACAATCTACGCAAACACGCATGTTGGCTAATAAATATTCTTTAGTTCAATTAAATTGTTGCTTCACATCAAAGTATTGTTCTAATAAATGACTAAAGATATCAAAGATACCACATGCAGTTTGTCATCACGATAAAGTCAAGGTATATTTTGGATCTTCAAAACAAACTAACGGAATTGCACTAATTGTTTCCGTAGATTGTTTGTAATGGGTTTTCGCGTTAGTGATAACGCTGCCAGCATTGCTTTCGCTTCCAGTTGCTGCTAGAGTAATAATAGAAAACAAAGGAATAGATGGTTTAGTAACTTTCCCGTTATTCAAAACATATGCTCATGCATCTTTATATTGTGGATTGGTAGCAACAATACCAATTACTTTGGCAGCATCAATTACACTACCACCACCAGCAGCAATAATCAAATCTACTTTATGTTTACGACAAGTTAAAGCAGCTTGATAGATTCCTTCGTCTCTTGGATTAGGTTCTATGCCAGCATGTTCAACAACTTTTACTTTGACTTGTTTACAAGCTTTAATAATTTCTTCATATAAACCGTTACGCTTAATTGA
>JAITPK010000083.1 GCA_031289475.1 Mycoplasmataceae bacterium
AATCAAATTATGCATTTTGAAGATTTAGATGGTAATGAAATTAGTAATAATCAATGATCCGTGATTTGCAATAATTTAACCATTACAGCAGTTGGCGGCGTGGATGGCTGTTGACCTAGTAGCTACAAAAACCCAACCGTTAATGTTGCTGACGATGAGATTAACATCACTCAATGTGGTTGAAAACCATATGATGTAAATCCTGTTACTGGTCCAGAAACATTTGCGGATGGTTGGATAAGTATTACTTTATTTGACTCTAGCAATTTTGATAAACACCATTCAGACTATAGTTTTGGTACTTTAAAATGAAATACACACGAGTTTGATTGAACCGGTGGATTTTAATAATAAATAACATTGAATATATACAATATGAAACTAACAAAAAAAATTAAAACATTAATTACCTTAAGTGCAGCGGCCATTACAATTGGTACAATCACACCAATTATTATTTTTTCAATGCCTAATAAAGACACTTCATTTCAGGGCAGCAATACATCTTTGCATGGTGAAGATTTAATAAACGCTTATAAAGCAAAGTCGGCAGAAATGACTGAAGATAGGTTAGCCCAATACGAGACAAGCATTGAGTATAAGCTAGCAGCGAAATTAAACGCTGCCCATGTCTCTGATAGTGGCATCCGTGCCATGGTAGGTAAGTATCTAGCAAACCTAGAATCTTTTCAACCGACTAATAGTAATCCAACTGAAAATCTAACGGAAATCTATGATTATGCAGCAGAACAAGGTCGTTTATTGGATGTTGACGTTGTAGACTATCAAAACACGGAAGAAAATTTAATTCCATTACTTACTGAAATGGTTTATGACGAAACAGGCGATAAAGCGACAACCCAAACGTTTCACGATACATTAGAGAACACCCTATCCATTAGTAAAAGCTCATTAGATGACAATCTTAGAATGTCAGAAACATTTTGATATCAATGAAAAGATTTGGTATCTGATAGCCGTTCTAAAATAGAAAATCCATTTTTAGATATTGCTTTGGCATATTTCCAAGACACCATTGAAAATGAATTTATCGTAGCAGGTGATACCACTGCATTTAGTGCCTTGTTAGAAGACTATTCAGCCACAGGCAAATATCACGTTGGGTCTATTATTGATAACAATGATTTACAAAAATTATTCAGTTATGAATATGATGTTACTTATAGTGCTCCATATGAACAACTTATTCCAAAATACATTGATGACATTAAAGCAACTACACCTGGAAATTATGATAATAGTATTTTAGAAAAAACTGTACGAACACTGCCATTTGGTTCACAAAAAGTAGAGACTCAGTATGGCGGGGGTACTTATTTGCAAGGTGATTTTATACCTGGATATCAATTGCACGCAAAAATCATTAATAAGGATACGATTACTGACTCGCATCGTTGTGAATTGACAATTCAATTCGGCGTTTCTGCAGAGAATGATCCTGAAGATATTTTATGAAGTACGATAAACGATGATAATGAGCAAAGTGTTACAAACTTTACTCTAGACATTCATGATTTATCACAAATGCAATACATTGCAGCACATACATATTACCCAGGCAAAGAAGCAATAATTGATGATAAATCACTTTTGCAAACAACTTTACCATCTGGCGCAGTAGTTTTTGGTGAAGACACTAAGTCCCAAAGAACTAAACTAGACAAAATTATTAATAATTATTTTCCAAACTTGGATGAAATTGATTGAAATGAAAACGCTATCTACTTTGATGCTAATAATACTGAGGATTTTGCCGGATTACCAATACCCAAACCATTAAATGCCGATTTCTATTCGACTCAACCATTACATACACATCAAAAACTGGTTTTAAAAGCTTCCTACTGTGATTTTAATGACAATTATTTATCATTAAATTGATGCTACATTGACGGTAACGTTACCCAAGGTTCAACTGAAGACTCTGATCTTGAGTATCAAGATATTCGTAATGTTCAATGAGATATCAATGGTGTAAAGTATGACAAAATTAATTTAGTTTATGATATTTCCGCTGACTTGAAAGCTAAATTAAACTTAGCGAGTGCATTGTGTGATTCCATAATTAACTTAACCAAAACACTAGACGAACAAAAAGCGCACCTTGAGTATACAAATGACCAAGTTGATACAATGTTAGATTTCAACACTAGTATTAGAGCAACAGAAATGGTTTTAGAGATTGCATCAACAACGACTGCAGCTATTTGCACAGTTATCTCGGTTGTTGTTCCCACGCCTAAAGCTATTTGGGATGCTGCTATAGCAACTGCTATTGCCGTTACTAATGGTATTTCCATCGGCTGTGAAATAACCGCAATGGTGAATGACTATAAAACAAAAAAAGATGAACGTACATTTGATACAACACTGACTAATATGAAAGATACGTTTGATCAACTATCTGCCGTTTGTGAGCAGAAAAAAAGTATTTTAGACGATCCTAATAAAACATATAGTGCGAAAAGTAAAGCTGCTGCTGAAGTAATAACTAATGTCGATGATCAGTTGATGAATAAATTAAATGGTTTATTAGACGCTTCAAAGGCATCTTTAGATTTAGATAGTAGTACCATTAACGATTATAAGAATGTTGTCAATACAAAGACTGACATGGATAAAGACGAATATACAGACCAAGATTTAGCAGACATGAATCTTAAAGCCAATGCATATTTAGTTATAGCTGAAGCATATGTATCAACAATGGCTGAATATGGAGACCTAATATTAGAACAATCATACACTTGGGGTATGACATCACTTTTTGGTGGCAAAATGCAAGGCCATGAAGATGATACGGCGAGAATAGTTAAAGAATGAAGTGATCGTGGAAACAATCTTGCTGAGTACCTTTCTAATATGTGACAAGTTCAAAGATTACTTCCGGATTGTTGAGCTAAAGATATTATGAATGCCGGATTCAAAGTTAAATTATGATATGGAACAATTCAAAGTTTAGTTAAAGTCCTAAAGACTTCCAAAGAAGCAAATGTAGCAAGTGCTGTTGCTAATACGGCGGGAGAAACAGTTGAAGTTTTAAACATAATGGTAACTGCATTTACTTTCTTTCTAGACGAAGCATTGCGTATTATTCAACAAATCGTTGATGCAAATTGATAACGATACTAATAATTGTAAAAACCGCTAACATCAATAGTCACAATATAATATAGTAATTAATTTAAAAGGTTATGAAAAGTCTAAATATTATTACTGTTCTGTCTACGGGATTAATTGGAGGCGGCTTATTAACTTCTATTCCATTAATTGTTGCCAATTGTAGTTGTAATCCAAATTCGCAGGTTCAAGTCATTAGTGGCAATAAAGAACTATTTGGCGGTCGCGAATGTGTGGGTCAAGAAATTTATACTACAAATGCTAATACCACACCAACATGAAGTGTTGTTGCTGACAGTGGTATTACAATAACTAACAATGGAGTGCTTACATGAAACGATACGCTATCGCTAGGAAATTATGAAATAACAATCAAATGTGTTGCTAGCAATTATAGTAATGCAACGTGCCAAGTCGTATTGAATATTGCACCAACATTAGAAATTAATAATGCCAATGTTACTAGTTATTTAACTCCTGAAAACACTCCTATTTTCATCGCCGGCACAACATCTCATACGATTGGTAATAAACTACTTAAATTAAAGGAATTTAGTGCGGTAAATGGTAATATTACTCACTATATAGTTACAGAGGATATTAGCTTTGGGTTTTTAGTTGATCCTGATATGGATTGTCAAATTAGTGCCAAAGATGGAATTACTATCACTTGCAATGGAGGAACAAGCGAAGCAGCAGGTGTAATTGTTGGCACAATTGATAGCGGTTGCACTGGTGTTTATACTAAAAAATTAGTGATTGATCCTAGTGTGACATTTGACGTATACTCAGCCGCTTTTACCTACGGTGTCTATTTTTGCAACACCGCTGCCGGTTCTATTCAAACCATTAATGGTACCTTCACAGTAGCGACAATAAATTCTTCTCACGCCTATGGTGTTTACTTTATCGAAGATGCCTCCGGGAACGCAACCATCAATGGCACTTTTGTCATCTCATCAGCTTATCACGCCTATGGTGTTTACTTTAATATTGCTACCGGTGGTTCCACACAAACCGTTAACGGTAATTTCACCGTCCATTCAACTAACAATGCAGCCTACGGTGTGTACTTTGATATTACCGCTGTCGGCTCTATTCAAATTATCAATGGCACTTTCACCGTATCTGCCGATATTTATTTTGCCTATGGCATTTACTTTTATGATTATACTTCTGGGAATATCACCACCAACGGTACTTTTACTATTTATTCTTCATATGGTACAGCTTATGGTGCTCGTGGTATAGAATTTAGTGCCACCACCTCTGAATCCGTTCAAACCATCAACGGTACGTTTACTGTTTTTTCAAATTTTGATCGTGGTGCGAGTGGTGTGAGATTTTACCATAATGTAAATGTTGAAGGAACGTTCAATATGACAGCTAAATTCTTTTCTAATCAATCACCTTCGATAGAATCGCTTTGACCAAATAATTCTAATGTTGATTCATCTTGGAATGGAATCGATTTTGATGATAATTTTAATAATGGATCACTCCGAGCAGATTCTACATTGGGAATCGAAGATATTAATGATAGCGATGCCGCGAATTTTGTAATCAAAGTAATGAAAACATCTGATTTTGGTTCCAAAGATATATTTAATGATATTTACAGAACAAAATTAACTAAATATCTAAACGGAATTGGATACCAAACTACTGGTACAACTTGATTACAAAATATTCTTAATAAAGAATGATAAAAGTTAATTATCTAATGGTTAAAATTTAACCTCTATACCTATAATATGGTGTACGAAAGAAGTCATGCGAACTTTAATTAGTGATATTTATAATAATTTGGCAGTCTACATAAACATTGGTGTCATCGTTTTAGCTGTAATTGTTGCTATTCTAATAATTCGTTTTATCAAGGTAGAACAAAAAGGTTACAAATTATTGTTTGTGCTTTATACACTGTTCTGGATTCCACTAATGTTGTTGCGTCAATATACTGGTGTAATGGAGAAAGCTATTGATAGTAATTTAACTTTGTTATGGCTCCCAATGGCAGCATATGGTTTTATTGGTATTTTTACTAGAGTATTTGCTGATTGATTTACTTTTAAAACAAAATCACGTAAATCCATGATTTATTTGGCTCTAGGAATTGGATTAATCACATATATACCAATTATTATTTTTCCTTGCACGGCAACTAATGTTATTCAATCTCTTGGCGTTGGTGTTGGCGCATCCATGATTGGAACTTATCAATTAATGTTTAACGAACAACATGGTAAATCCAAACAGTTTTTAACTGTTTCGCTATTATCTATTCCACCATTACTTGCTGATTTTATTTCGAGTGCGATTCAGTCCACATTTTCTTCCATTGGTGGTGAAGGTGTTAAAAACGATGCGAGTATTTTAAAATATCTTTGGGTGATAGGATTAGGTGTAACTGTCATTGCTTTTGTAATTGCTTTCTTTGTTAAAGAAAATAATAAACAACTATATTGTGACAATGTTTATAAAAAACAATTACAAACTAATCGTGAATGAATATATTTTGTTTGGATTTGCTTATTAGGTTCTTTGATTGCATTTATTAAATGAGCAAATTCCGGGGGTATTGCTCAATTAAATATTGAAGTACTAGCAGGGTATGCCAACAACCCTAATACTCCCATTGATTTTACTAAAGCTTACGCTTACGAAGGGTATTTATCATTACTATTTAGTTTTGGCCAATTATTTGGTGGTTTAATTACAGGTTTAATTCTAGTAAACAAGATTGGTAAGATGTGATCATTCAGCCTCGGTGCTTGTATTTGAATTATTTATGAAATACTTGGCATTTATATTCTTAACCCTTACGGATATTTAGCGGTTCATGTTTTAAATGGTTTTAGTTATGGGGTTGTTTACAACTTAATCTTAGGATTCATATTACAAAAGACTTTCAAGACAGAAAAGACATCACCAATGGGTTTGTACCAATCGGTAATGGCGATAGGCATTACTGGCTCCTCATTTTTCACCACATGGTTAAAGCAAGGGCCATTAGGTGAAAAAAATTATCCGGATTATTTCCATGCAGCAGAAATTATTAACTGAGTAGTAATTGGGGTAATTGTATTATCTTGATTAGTGTTTATGTACACGTGGTTGATAGAACGATGAAATTATCAACACCTTTGGTGGCATAAAAAAAAGTTGGTGAATTCTCCAACTAGTTAAAAATGATATTGTATAAACCGTAGCTGTCAAAAATAAATGTGCCTACTGTTAATTGATAATGTTTACCATCGGTCGGTTTGGAGTAGCTAAATACACTAGGACTTGCTATGGTAGAACCGTTACAAACAAAACTATACGCACTATCAAGCGCAACTACAGGGGTTGCAGCACTATCATTAATATCTACGAATGCTGGTAAATCACTATCACTAGGGGTTGGATTAATATTTAAGTTTTGATCATGGCCTTTGCTTCATTGTGTTCCTAAAAAGTAAACGAATTCTCAATAAATTTGAGTACAAGCATATGCAGTTCGTGTTGCTTTATTGTCCGGATCAGTATCAGGTTTTTCTTTAGAAACATTATCAGTCATTATTCAATATTGTGCCGCGTTGAAATCAGCAAATGGTTCATCAGGCAATGGATATTTTCTTCAGTCAAAATAATCAGACAGTGTATTAATGTGGTCAGCGGCAGCAGTTTTAGCAAAATCCGCTTCTTTTTGACTAGCAATGCTGATTGTTTGACCAACAGTGTAAGTTTCAAAGGGATTAGTGTTAGCACAAGAAGTTATAGAAAAAACACCCATAGAAGCAATGGCTGATATGGTGCTTATTCCTAACAATGCTTTGAGGTGTTTTTTCATTATTTAGTTGTTTCAGCAACTTTCGCTTTTTGATTAGCAGCTTTAGCTAAACGAGATTTAATACGATTAGCTTTATTTTTATGAATTTTACCTTTTGCACAAATTGAATCTACTTTTTTGTAAGCAATTGCTAAATCTTTTTGTGATTTAGTTTGACGTACAATTTTGATTTTAGAACGTGCATTAGTAATCGCACCTTTGTTTCTTGCGTGTTGTTTTCGTGTTTTACGAATATTTTTAATGTTTGCTTTAATGTTTGCCATAGTTTGTAATTTTTAGTCGATATATTATATAAATAAAGTCCTATATAATTAACAAATATCTCTATGGCAGTTAAAAAACAAAAAAGAAAACCCATTTCTATTAATAAGAAAACAGTGCAACACAAGATTGATGAAATCAAACTTGAAGCACATGTTGATGCTGTTAAAAAAGGTAAACATACAGATGTGGTTGAGGAGATTAAGTATCGTGCTAGTACAGTTCGTGAAGCTATGGATGAAACAATTAAATGGGCTAAAAAAGAGAAGCTGGGAAAACAAACAAAAAAGTTTGTGGATCTACTTGTAGATGGTATTGCCATTTTCTTAACAAATCTTGTCGAGGAACGAAAATAAAATGAGTCTGCAAACGATATTACCCATAATTATTATTTTGGCAATCGCACTCATTGGTATCCCAATTTGATTAAAGAAGCGTAAAGGGAAACATGCTACGATTGCTATTAGCAAGCATAAAGACAAAGACGAAGTGTGAAAAGCTGTTAAACAATACCTAAAAGATTCCAACGATTATGGTAAAGAAATTGTAGATTGTTATGTCGCCAAACGTAACGGTATTGATTACATCAATGCTAATTTGCCCAAAGATGTTAAAATGAAAAAACGCGAGGAAATTAAACTGCGTAAATTACAGTTTGATCAACAACGTTTAGCTGCGAAAAAAAATGGTAAGAAATTATTACCACCAAAGGAAAAAGATCTTTATGTAGTCTGTTTTACAACTAAACAAAGCAAAACTGGTATCATAGAAAAACCTAGAGCCATTGAATGTGAAGTAATTAATACCAAAATTAATAAAAAAGAATATGATCGTAAGATCATTATTAATGGTTTGTTAGATTACGATAAAGAAATGGAATGAATTGCTCCAATTAAATTTGCTGAAACTGCCAAGAACGCTAAAGCTATCAAACAACAACAAAAAATTGAAGAACATCAACATAAAACTTTAGAAAAGAAAAAAGCTAGGTCGAAAGCTAAAATCGAAAAAGCAAAATTAAAAGCTAAAGCGAAGAGTGGAGAGTAATATGTCTTTTCGTGTGGTGTTTTTTGGAACTCCCAAAATCGCAGCAGCTTGCTTACAAGCTTTGCTTGATGAAAAGATCAATGTTGTCGGTGTTGTTACTAAACCTGATCGACCAATTGGCCGTAAACAAATTATCGAGAAAAGTGAAGTTAAAGCACTGGCTGAAAGAACAAAATTAAACATTTTTCAACCAGAGAAAATTAATGATATTTATGATGAAATATTAGATTTAAAACCAGATTTAATCGTTGTTTGTGCTTATGGCAAAATCATTGGTGAACATATTTTAAATATTCCCAAATTTCATTGCGTCAATGTGCATACATCTTTATTACCAAGATGAAGAGGTGGTGCACCAATTCATCATGCTGTTTTAAACAATGATAAGGTGAGTGGTGTGACACTTATGTATATGACCAAGGAATTAGATGCAGGCAATATTATTTACCAAGAACCACTTACACTAGATTCAAAGGAAACGTATCGCTCTTTGTATGACAAACTTACCAATCTTTCTTACAATGTTTTAAGAAAACACATTCATTATTTGTTTAGTGATCAAGTTGTAAGTAAACCACAAGATAATGACCTAGTAACAATCGCTAAAAACATTAGCCGAGCTGATGAAAAAATTGATTGAAGTAGTTCATCTAAAAATGTGGACGCCAAAATTAGGGGATTATATGATGAACCAATTGCTTACTCTGTATACGATGACATGATTGTTAAAATTTACGAAGCAGAAGTTAGTGAGATGCCGATTAAAGGAACACCTGGTGAAATTTTAACAATTGAATCTACAGGTATGATTGTAGCATGTGGCGAAGGTAGTATTAAAATCACCAAATTACAATTAGCTGGTAAAAACCCAATCTCAATCAAAGAAATGTTGAATGGTAATCATATTTTTAAATTAAAAACTAATTTTAACTATTAACTTTTGATAAAAAATCAGTTACAAATTCTTTGTATTGTTGTGGTGTATCCGCAAATGGGTTATGACCTGAACCGATAGCGATTTGTGTCGTTAAAGTATTAATATGGTCTTGTAAATAAGCACTAGTGGCCATTGGCGGAATGACTTTATCTTTTTCACCAACGATTAATAAAGTTGGTACGTCAATAGAATTAACACCTTTTCTAATTTTATCGAGAGCATCAGATTGACCGATGTTAATTAGTAATGGTGCAAAACAACGATCTTTACTCAATCATTTAAACATATTAGCACGCAATTTACGTCAATTGTCTTTTAACATGCGACGATACTTGGCAAGATTAATTTTTACATCCTTAAAGTTTACTTTACCTTTATCTTCTGTGTGGTTGTATACAGCTGGTGTTAAAGGACATTCAAGAATTACCGCTTTAATTTGTGACTTATATTTGGCGCATGTTGCTAAAGTAATACCACCACCCATAGAATGACCCATGATGATGAAAGGTCTGTTTTTAATATTAGTATCAATGTAGTTATTCACAAAATTAAGCATGTCATTAAATGTAAACTTATGAGTTTCCCATTCTTTTCGTTTTGTGCCATGACCCGGTAAATCAAAAAGATGAAAGTTGTAGCCTAACTTTGTTAAAACCTTACAAATTTCAATATGACTAGCACCAAAAGAGGTGATGCCATGGATGAAAATAATGTCTTTTACAAGTGGTTTTGAAGTCGTTATTGTTTTCTTATTCATTGTGATATTATTATTTTATGCAAAATATCATTAATTCGCGAGACATTATTAAACAGCTGTCTAAAAGCGGGTTACAAATTGGCGATAAAGCTGTATTAAATTACCATATTAAAAACTTTAATTACAACACTTTTGTATATGGTTATAGCGACCCTTTTTATATTGACAAAAATAATCGACGATACGATCGTGAAGCCAACTCAGATGAGATCATTCATTTGTATAAATTTGATCGCGATATGGCCAACCACATTTTACGATATATCTTAGTGATTGAAAAAATCATTAATACTAATGTGGTTAATGAAACAATCAACCACTATGGCATTCAAGATAAATGTTTATTAAAATTAAACTCAGGGTTCATTGAGCACCAAATTTTACCTAACCTTCAAGATGTAGAACCAAAGATTTCATATTTCAATTTCATTCGTAAATTAATTAAATATTTGCCTTCTTCACCACCAACAAGACAATATTGTCAAAAGAACACTCATGACGAAGTTGCTCGCTGACGAAATTGCCCATTAGATATCATGTGTTTGACATGATCGTTTTCAACTTCTTTTTCGTTTTTTATTGCCTTAGAAGAACATGCCAGAGTTCGTATTCTGAACAACTTTGAATTACAAGAGTGTCACTATTACGGTTTTGTAGACTTTCTTAAAAATACTCTACATTTACGTAACTATATTTCGCACAACAATGTAATTTATAATGTCGTTATTCCCTACCAAAGCCCATCATTACTTAATTTGTATGAATTTGTTTATCATAAACATGTTCAGTCGATTAAATTGTTTGAAATGATGGAGTTAATTCAATTTTTCTCTCATTCCACTACTTTAGTAAGCAATACCCGTTATTATTTTGGGAAAATTAAGATTCAAGAAAAATTTAAAAAGAAGATCAATTTATTTGACGAAACCCACAATGACTAAATACCTATATAAGAATAAATGAGTGAGCTTAAAACAAACCGAACGTGGGTTTGTTTATGGTGAAAGAAGGAATGTTAACTCTACGGCTACTCTTTTATATGTCAAATATAAAAGAGACTATAAGTTCCTATTAAGATATCAACCATTACCGGAGTTGAAAATTAAAGAGATATCCAAACTAACTTGAACAACTTTATATCCTTGTTGTGTAACTGGATCATTGGAACCAAACGAAACCCCCATTGAAAACGCTATCAAAGAAGTATTTGAAGAAACCAACTACCGGATTGATAAAACTAATATTAAAGCATGCAATATTAGTGTTGCTTCCACCCAAATGAATGAATGTGTATATACATTTATTGCAGATATTACTAAATCTAAACATTTTGATAAAAAACAAGGTGACGGATCAATTTTTGAAAGCATTTCCCAAAACCACTGGGTAAGTCATCAAAAATTAAAATCTATTCTTAACGACAATAAAGATCTTTATTTGTCATCTTTAGCATCTGCTTATTTATTATTTCAAAAAAAGATACTGAAGATTTAAAATGACGTGATCAAAAAAATATGTTTTTTTTTTTTTTTTTTTTGATTTTCTAAAATTTATTATATTAAAAAACTAAAACTCAACACCACATTTTCTGTCGGACTTATTGGGGGGGGGTATATTAATTTCGATTCCATTAATTTCCACAAGTTGTGGTTGTTCTAATAAATTATCAAACCAAACCATTAGTGGTAACCAAACACTATCAGGTGATCAACTAATTGCCGGTTCACAAGAATACAACACAACAGCCACTACTGTAGCAACTTGAACTATTGCAGCCACTGATGGTAGCCAACTACCAAACGGTATCAAAATGGAAA